>JBKPEY010000198.1:0-9077 GCA_046744405.1 Actinomycetota bacterium | reverse complement strand
TTCGACCGGTTAGCACGGGGTTGGACGAGATGGCATGACGAAGCGGCGCCGCAGGGGTTGAATCCCTAGTGAGACCCGCTTTCGCTGGACGCGCTGCTACTGGCTGGGACGGGAGTCGCGGGATACTAACTCCCCCGGGGCCCCTCCCTGCGACTGTTCGACCGCCAAAGCCTGCTCGAGGATGGTGACCGCAGCGGCCGCATCAATCCGCTGTCGTTGCTCTTTGGCACGTTTGCCGCCCTCTGTGAGACGTCGCGCGGCGGTCACGGTCGTCAGCCGCTCGTCCACCAGGCGTACCGGCACCGCTATCGCCTCGGCCAACCGCACCGCCCTGTCACGCGCCTTTGCCGCGGCCGGACCTTCGCCGCCACTCAAGCTCCGTGGCAACCCCACGAGCACCTCGATTGGCTGATATTCGGCAACGGTCGCCACCAGCTCGGCAATCTCACAGTCACCCGCCCGCACGGCCTTCACGGGATACGGCAGCACTCCGTCCGGGTCGCACGCTGCCACACCGATCCGGGCATCACCCCAGTCGAGTGCCAGCCGTACGCCGTGCCGCATGTGCCGTGGATCCTTTCTGCAGGCCGAGGGGTGTTCACAAGTGACCTAACCGAGGGTGCCACAGTGGCCCTCCGTACAGATGAAAGGACATCAGATATGCGAGCAGTAACGGTCAGCAACATCATGTCCGTAGATGGCCTCTATGAGGATTCGGGACACAATCCGCTGGTCTTGAACATGGACGAGGCATTCGACGCTTACAACTTCGAGCGGATCAGGGCCGCAGACATCGTGCTGTTAGGTCGTACATCGTTCGAGGGCTTCAGCTCCTATTGGCCCGCTATCGCGGACGCGCCGGACGATCCGGACAATCGCGCCCTGAGCGCTGACAATCGAGAGCTCAGCCGGATCTACAACCGACTGCCGAAGGTCGTGGTGAGCGACAGCTACTCGGTGCCTGATGAGAATGTCTGGCGTGACACCACCACGGTAATCTCGCGCGCCGATGCAGCACGCTGGCATGCGGTGGAGCGCGAGCGGGGAAGCGGCGACATCCTTGTCTTCGGAAGCCGCACGATGTGGAACGGCCTGCTTCACCAGAGGTTGATCGACGAGTTACACCTGATGGTGAGCCCGAACGCGCTCGGCACCGGAACTCCGATCTTCGACGACCCGGTCGACCTCAACCTGCTCGAGGCTCGTCGCTTCGACAACTCAAGCAACGTTCTACTGCGCTACGCCGTCGTGCGCTGACCACACCCGCAACTAACTGCTGGCCAGTGACATCCGGCCGGCGCAGAAACCTGCGATTCGCCAGCACTTTCTCGGGGGCTGAACCAAGGCCAAACCAACCGCGCGGCTCAGGACTGCAGGGCGTGCCCAATGGCGTACTCCACGGCCTTCAAGGCGTCTTCCGCCCGCGCCCCATCGGTGCCGCCGCCTTGGCCGATGTCAGGCTTGCCTCCACCGCGACCGCCAAGTGTCTCCGCGGCGACGCGGACCAGCTCACCGGCGTCGAGGCCGCGTTCCCGGGCTCCTTGGGTCGTCACGATCACCACGCTCGGCTTGTCGACAGATCCGCCCACGACTGCGACAACCGACGGGCTGGTCTGGACGCGATTGCGGATCTCCAGCGCCAAGGTTCGCAGGTCGTTGCCGGCGACGCCGTCGGCGCGATGGGCGATATAGCCGATACCCCACATGTCGTGGCTCTTGGCAACGATGTTGTTCACATCGGACAACACAGTTTGGTTCTTCAGATCCGCGATCTGCTTCTCGGCGGCCTTCAGCTGAGCCAGCAGCTTGTTGATTCGATCGGGCAGCTGGTCGGGCTGCACCCTGAGTGCCTCGCTCAGCCCCATGACCAGCGAACGCTCCTTGGCGAGATACCGGAACGCCTCTATGCCGACAAAGGCTTCAACGCGGCGAACGCCGGAGCCGACACTGGACTCGCCGGTCAGGGTGACCAGTCCGATCTGAGATGTGTGTTGCACATGGGTTCCGCCGCACAGCTCGCGGGACCACGGACCGCCCATCTCCACGACCCGTACCGCCTGTTCGTCGTAGGTTTCGCCAAACAGTGCGAGTGCACCAATCTCGCGTGCCTTGGTCAGCGGCATGATCGTTGCGCTGACGTTCAGGTCCTTGCGGATCGCCTGGTTCGCTGCCTCCTCGACATCGGCCCGCACCTGCTGGCTGAGGCCGCTCTGCCAGGCGAAGTCCAGTCGAAGATAACCCGGCTTGTTGTACGAGCCGCTCTGCAACGCTGTCGGACCGAGCACCTGCCGGAGCGCAGCATGCATAACGTGAGTGCCTGAGTGTGCCTGGCACGCTCCTATGCGCCACTCACCATCGACTGCCGCCAACACCTCCGCGCCACTGAGCAGCTCACCCTGCGCGACCCGCACCCGGTGCACGATCAGGCCCTTCACCGGGCGCTGGACGTCGACGACCTCTAGCTCCACACCATCACCGATGATTCGGCCGGCATCAGAGTCTTGGCCGCCGGATTCGGCGTAGAACGGCGTCTGCTCGAGGACCACCTCGACCATGTCGCCCTCTTCGGCGGCCTCTGCGAGCATGCCGTCCACGACAATGCCGCGTACTTTCGATTCGGTGCTGAGCTCGGTGTAACCGGTGAACGGCGTGGGTCCAACTGCGCGCAGGTCACGATAGATTTCCACCGCCTGAGCGCCGGCCTTCTTGGATTTGGCGTCGGCCTTGGCGCGATCCTTCTGCTCCTGCATCAACCGGCGGAAGCCTGCCTCGTCGACGCTCAGCCCTTGCTCGTCAGCCATCTCCAGTGTCAGATCGATGGGGAATCCGTACGTGTCGTGCAGCTGAAACGCCCGCTCGCTGCTGAGCAATGTCTGATGCTGGCTCTTGGCGTCTGCTACAGCAAGATCAAAGATCTGCGTACCGGTGGCCAGGGTGCGCCGAAAGGCATCCTCTTCTGCGTACGCGATCTGGGAAATCCGTGGCCAGTCGGCGGCCACGTCCGGATAGGACTCCGCCATCAGGTCGCGGCTAATCGGTAACAATTCAGGAAGTACGGGGTCGGTAACGCCAAGCAAGCGCATGGCCCGGACCACGCGGCGCAACAGTCGCCGCAGCACGTAACCGCGCGCCTCATTCCCGGGAGTGACGCCGTCAGTCATCAACATCAGCCCCGCTCGGATGTGGTCGCCGACCACGCGGAGTTGGACGTCGGCGCCGTGATCGCGGCCGTAGTCTTTTCCGGCGAGCTCGGCGGCGCGCGCCATGACCGGATAGGACTCGTCGATCTCGTAAAGGTTGGGCACGCCCTGCAGAAGGGATGCGACGCGCTCCAGGCCCATGCCGGTGTCGATGTTCTTACGCGGCAGTGGTCGCGCGACATCAAAGTCGTCTTTCTTCCGGACGGCCGAGAGCTCCTCCTGCATGAAGACCAGATTCCAGATCTCCAGGAAGCGGTCCTCATCGATAATCGGGCCGCCATCCGGACCGTATTCCGGGCCGCGGTCGACGTAGATCTCGCTGCAGGGTCCGCCAGGTCCCGGAATCCCCATATGCCAGTAGTTGTCCAGTACGCCGCGCCGCTGAATCCGCTCAGGCGAAAGCCCGGCGATGCTCTGCCACAGCGCCGCCGCCTCGTCATCGGAGTGAAGGACGGTAACCCAGATCTTGTAAGGGTCGAACCCGTAGCCGCCACTCTCCGGCGAACCCGTCACCAGATCCCACGCAAACCGGATGGCCTCCGCCTTGAAGTAGTCACCGAAGGAAAAGTTGCCGTTCATCTGGAAGAAGGTGGCGTGCCGGGTCGTCTTGCCGACTTCATCGATGTCGAGAGTTCGGACGCATTTCTGGACGCTCGTTGCTCGGTCGAACGGCGGAGTCTCGGCACCGATGAAGTACCGCTTGAAAGGCACCATGCCGGCATTGACGAATAACAACGTGGGGTCGTTGTACAGCAGAGGTGCAGAGGGCACCACTTCGTGACCGCGTGCGGCGAAGAAATCCAGGAAGCGGCGCCGAATCTCGGCGGTTTTCATGACATGTTCCTTGGCTGTGGAATTGGACCGGGCTAACCGGGGGGCTGGTCTTCGGGTAGGCCGAGCGTCTCGCGAAGCTCCGTTTCACGCTCGGCCATTCCAGCTCGTAACCGATCAACAAATCCGCGGGCGGATTCACTCACGCTGCTTGCGGAGTCCGCGACCCGTTGACCGATCACCTCAGGTCGCGCCTTCCTCAGGTAATTCCGGATCTTGATGTAAACGAAGATCGCAACGCCCGCGCCGATAAGGAACCACACCAAGCGCCGGAACATCATGCGCTCCGCTTGGCCCTACGGCGTGAGCCGTTGCCCTTAATGGCCTTCCGTACGCCGTAGCTGAATGCCGCCGTCTTGACCAGTGGCCCGCCGAGCGTCGCCGAGAACAGCTGCGTCATCTGCGCGGCATTCTCGCTGACCACGGTCGCGTTACGGCTGACTTTGGCGGCGTCCTCGGTCACCACGCTCAGTTTGACGAGTTCGTCGTTCGTTGCGCGTACGGTGCCGCGCAGCTCGGTAAGGATCGGGACCGACTCGTGGCCGATGTCACGCACCGCGAGCCGAAGCTCCTCGAGTACTCGCCCGAGCTTGAGCAGCGGCACGGCCGTCAATGCCACCAAGGCAACGAAGGCGATGGCGGCGATCAGACCTGCGATCTCCCCTCCGGACATTGGCTTTCCTTCTCGTTGTTGACAGCTCGTTGTGCACAGCGCCGAGGCGCCGCGCTCCGTGACTATGCGACCTTACCCTGCCTGAACCCACCCGAGGCGGGGATTCTCTGGTCGTGAATGCGCCCCAAACCCATCGAAAGGGCTGAGTTGGCGCTTCGGCGAGTGCAGCGTGCCGTGACCGCCGCCAAGCGCTAATCGTCAGTGCGACCAAGTAGCTCCTCGATACGTGCCAACCTCGTTCCCATCGCTGCCTCGGCGCCATGCTCAGTGGGAATGTAGTACCGGGCATCAGCCAGCTCAGCGGGAAGGTATTGCTGGGCTGCGATACCGTGCGGCTCGTCATGGGCGTACGCGTAGTTTTGCCCATGCCCGAGGCGCGTGGCGCCCGGGTAGTGCGCATCCCGCAGGTGGCGCGGCACCAGACCGATCCTGCCAGCGTTCACGTCGGCAAGTGCCGCATCAACCGCCTTGATGACGGCATTCGACTTCGGTGCCAGAGCGAGCGCGATGACCGCTTGAGCCAGGTTGATCCGACCCTCAGGCATTCCGATGAATTCGACAGCGTGCGCAGCTGCGACTGCTGTCGGCAACGCCGTCGGATCGGCCAAACCGATGTCTTCCGATGCCAAGATCACCAACCGCCGCGCGATGAAACGCGGGTCCTCTCCTGCCGCGATCATGCGCGCTAGATAGTGCAACGCCGCCTGGACATCAGAGCCCCGAATCGATTTGATGAAGGCGCTGATTACGTCGTAGTGCTGATCACCGGCACGGTCGTAGCGGACGGCTGCCTTGTCGACAGCACGCTCAACGAGGTCGATGGTGATCAAAGTCTGCTGGGTGGCAGTCGCCCCGGCTGCCGCTTCTTCCAGAAAAGTCAGAGCTCGCCGAGCGTCAGAGCCGGCAAGCCGGATGATCATGGCGCGGGCCTCGGCATCCAGCTGGTAAGCGCCCGCGAGACCCCGATCGTCGCTCAGCGCTCTATCTAGCAAGGTTGAGATGTCCTCATCGGTGAGCGACTTGAGGGTCAACAGCAGCGATCGGGAGAGCAGTGGCGAGATGACTGAGAAGCTCGGGTTCTCGGTAGTAGCCGCGATCAGGGTGACCAGCCGGTTTTCGACTGCTGGCAACAGCACATCTTGTTGAGTCTTGGAGAAGCGATGCACCTCGTCGATGAACAACACGGTCTGCCGGGCCATACGCAAGTCCCGCCGCGCCTGGTCGAGAACCGCCCGGACCTCCTTCACGCCGGCGGTGACGGCGGAGAGCTCGACGAACCGGGAATCGGTCTGCTGCGAAACAACCGCAGCAATGGTCGTCTTGCCAACTCCTGGCGGTCCCCAGAGGAAGACAGACATAGGTTCGCCCGCGGCCAACCTGCGGAGCGGCGAGCCCGGCGCCATCAAATGATCTTGCCCGATGATCTCTTCCAGGGTGCGAGGTCGCATCCGTACGGCGAGCGGCAAGCCGGCACGGTCCGCATCACCCAGGCTGCCGCTGGGGATTGCCGGTCCGCCGACGGCACCACCGAAGAGATCCTCGCTCATTGCCAAAGATCCTACGGACACCGACTAGCCGATAAGGCATCATGCGCACCATGAGCGACAACGACGTCAATGCCCTGTACGAGAAGCTGATTGCCGGCTGGAACGCTCACGACGGTGAGGCGATGGCAGCGCCGTTCGCGAACGACGGCGTGATCATCGGATTCGACGGCAGTGTGAGCTCGGGCAAGCAGACGATTGGCACCGAAATGGCGAGCGTCTTCGCCGATCATGAGACCGGTCGCTATGCCGTGAAGGTCCAGTCGCTGAGGCCGGTAGGCGCAGCGGCCGTGATCTTGCGGGCCATCGCCGGACTCGTCCCTCCGGGCCAGAGTGCCATCAACTCGCAGACCAACTCGCACCAGACAGTCATAGCCGAAGAGCAGAACGGCGAATGGCGGATCGTGCTGTTTCAAAACACTCCCGCACAGTTCCATGGGCGCCCTGAACTGGTCGAGGACATGACACGAGAGCTGCAGGCCGTAGCGGATTCTAGGCCGTGATCGGATGGTTGGAATGGAAGAGGTTGTCGCGGTCGTAGCGCTGCTTGACCGCGCGAAGGCGGTCGAGGATGTCGGGCGGGAAGACCCGGGTTATGTCGAAGGGCTCTTCAACGAAGCTGAGGTAATTACCGGCGACATAGGGCTCTAGCGACGCCTTAAAGGCTCCTAGCCAGGCGCGGGTCGGCGCCATTGCCTCCGGTACCGGGACGAAGCCGGCCCCGAAGGCAAGGAAAGCACCAGGCAGGGAGGCAAGCGCCCCGGCGCCCTCGGGCGCATACGAGAGGGCACCGGCTGCGTGGCGCAGATCGACGAGCAGCAGTTGCGAGTCCGAGCCGGGTCCGACCGCCTCTAGCATCGAGTCGATCGCTGCAGCTGGCAGCTCGCTGGTCAGCAGAGAGGCGCTGGCATAGGGCACTGGGTCGGGTGGGTCCATGTGAAGCTCGGCGATGCCAGCGGGTGGCTGAACCGCCATTGTGTCCATGCCGGCAGTGCCAAGTTCACGCAGTGGCGCCACAAGCCCCTCTCCGTCGGCCGGGTCGCCGCAGTAGATCACCTCTACAACGGCGAACGACTTGCCACGAAACGGCTCAGGCATCTCGGGAATCGGCGGAAAGTTGAACAGTCGCCCAACCGAAGTCATCTCCTCCGGGACACTGTTGGTCCACTCGTTCCAACCGTGCAAAACATCGCTGGCCTGTTCGGCGGGGAAGAAAAGCGCGCCTGCAAAGACCTGTCGCAGGGGCAGGAGGTCGAACTCGAGCGCCGTGACGACACCGAAGCTGCCGCCTCCACCGCGCAGAGCCCAAAACAAATCTGGCTCGTTCTGGGCGTCGACGCGAATCTGTTCGCCAGTGCCGTTGACCAGCTCGATTGCCGTCACATGATTGCAGGCGAGGCCGTACTTACGACCGTAAAAGCTCACGCCGCCCCCGAGTGTGTAGCCGGCGATGCCAACGTTGGGGCTCGAACCGTGCAGGGTCGCAAGGCCCAGATCGGACGCCCTTGGCACGACGTCAGCCCACAAAGCGCCAGCACCCACCCGAGCAGTGCCCGCCTCGGCATCGATCTCTACCCCGCCCAAGCTGCCGGTGCGCAACAGCACAGTATTGGCGAGCGAGCCAAGCGGTGCCGCATTGTGCCCGGTGCGCTGGGCGGCGACTCGCTTGCCTTCGGCCGCGGCTGAACGGACAACATCGCATACCTGGTCGGCGTTTTGTGGTACGGCAATCCCGGCCGGCTGCTGATCGATCAAGATGTTGAACGCCCGGCGCTCCACGTCCCAATTGGCGTCCTTGGTGGTCAGCAGCGCAGCGGTCATTTCTGCTCTCCTTCACTTGAACGCCTTAGCCTGGCAATCTACTCGTCTTCAGCACAATTGAGGATCAAAAATGTCTGCTAAGCCGACGCCAACCTTCAGATCTCCGGCTGAACGTCGATTCCTGCCTCTTTGCGCTGTTCAGGAGTGATCGGCGCGGGCGCGTCGGTGAGTGGGTCCACACCACCGCCGGTCTTTGGGAACGCGATCACGTCGCGGATGGAGTCGGTTCCCGACAAGAGGGCACAGATCCGATCCCAGCCGAAGGCGATACCGCCATGCGGGGGTGGGCCGTAGTTGAATGCTTCCAGCAGGAAACCGAACTTTTCTTGCGCCTCCTCCTTCGGCAGGCCCATTACGGCAAACACCCGCTCCTGGATGTCCCTGCGGTGAATACGGATCGAGCCGCCACCGATCTCATTGCCGTTGCACACGACGTCGTAGGCGTACGCGAGCGCTGCGCCGGGGTCGGTGTCGAAGGTTTCGAGATTTTGTGGAGCTGTAAAGGCATGGTGTACCGCCGTCCACGCACCTGCTCCAACGGTCACATCACCAGCCGCCAAGGCGACAGTTGCCGGCTCGAAGAGCGGCGCATCGACCACCCAGCAAAAAGCCCAGGCCTTCTCATCGATTAGCCCGACACGGCGGCCAATCTCCAGCCGGGTTGCCCCGAGGAGGGACTGCGCCAAGGCACGGGGCCCGGCAGCAAAGAATATGCAATCCCCGGGTGCGGCACCGACTTCAGCACCAAGCCCCTCTCGTTCGGAATCTGAGAGATTTTTCGCGACAGGTCCAGCGAGCTCGCCATCCTCACCCACCAACACATACGCCAGGCCGCGATGTCCACGTTGCCGGGCGAACTCCTGCCAGGCGTCCAACTGCTTCCGCGGCTGGCTCGCACCACCCGGCATCACCACCGCCCCGACGTACTCGGCCTGAAACACCCGGAATGGCGTATTCGCGAAATAGTTGGTCAACTCGACTATTTCCTGCTCAAACCGGAGGTCCGGC
>JBKPEY010000535.1:0-1198 GCA_046744405.1 Actinomycetota bacterium | reverse complement strand
ACCAAAGGAATCGCGATCGCTACCGCGGTGCTGGCCGCGACCGCACTCTTCGGCTCCTACACCGACGCGATCCATACCGTCCTGGTCGAGAAATACAGCCGGTTTATCGAGCAGGCTGTCGTCTTCGCACCTCAAACACTGGTGGGTGTCATCCTCGGAGCCGCTGTCGTCTTCCTGTTCTCCGGCCTGGCGATCAGCGCTGTCGGTCGTGCGGCTGGCGCGGTGGTCTTCGAGGTACGCCGGCAGTTCCGCGAGATTCCCGGAATCATGGATGGTACTGGGAAGCCGGAGTACGGCAAGGTCGTCGACATCTGCACCAAAGACTCCTTGCGCGAGCTCGCCACCCCAGGACTGCTGGCAATCTGCGCACCGATCGCCGTCGGATTCGGACTTGGCGCGCCCGCGCTGGCCGGCTACCTCGGCGGTGCCATCGCTACCGGCACCTTGATGGCAGTCTTCCTGGCCAACTCCGGTGGCGCCTGGGACAACGCCAAGAAGCTTGTCGAGGACGGCCACCACGGCGGCAAGGGCTCCGATGCCCATGCGGCCACGGTGATCGGTGACACCGTCGGTGACCCGTTCAAGGACACTGCTGGACCTGCGATCAACCCGCTCATCAAGGTCATGAACCTGGTGTCATTGTTGATCGCGCCCGCGGTCGTCGCCATGTCACCGCTGAGCACTACTCCGACGGCTGTGCGCTACATCATTGCTGGCGTTGCCGTGGTCATCATCATCACTATGGTGACCATCAGTACCCGTCGGGAGGTGGCTATTGCCGACGAACCAAGCGAGCCGGTGCCGCCGAAAGAACTCGAAGCTGAGAAAACTGTTGATGTCTCAATGAAGCAATCTGAGACAAAGGTTGACAAACTAGCTAAATGAGGGACGCCGGTCGCGGGTGTCTACCCGATCCAGCGCGCAAGGCACACTGGATTGCGATGACCAGCAACCCTTCCGGCGACGGTTTCACGCGCGGCTTCGATCAGGTTCCACCCGAGGCGTACGAGCCCGATCCTGCTCTGGCCGGATATCCACCGCCCCAGCCAACTCAACTCGGCCCAGCTAGCTACAGCCCAACAGCGGCCCATAACCAAGCTGCACAGCAACCGTACGGACACCCCAGCGAATACCCGCCACCGCTGCCTTACGCACGAATCAGGCCTGTCAGCGCGATGCCTGACAGCCCTCGGCAGTA
>JBKPEY010000443.1:0-2689 GCA_046744405.1 Actinomycetota bacterium | reverse complement strand
GATCACCGACTTGCCGCTTACCGAGAACGGCAAGCAGCTGGCGCGCGCGGTCAAAGGCCACTTGTCGCCCGAAGATTTCCAGCTGATACTGAGCAGCCCACGCAGGCGAGCCCGGGAAACCGCGGAGCTGGCTGGCTTCGTCGGCGGGTACGAACCAGAGATCGACAATGACCTTGCCGAGTGGTTCTACGGCGACTACGAGGGCCAGACCAGCAAGGAGATCTGGAAAACGGTCCCAGACTGGACGATCTGGAACGGCGCGGTTCCGGGCGGAGAGACCGCTGCAGAAGTTGCGAGCCGGCTCGACCGAGTGGTCGCGCGGGTCCGGGAATCAGGCGCCGACCAGGCCATTTGCTTCGGGCACGGCCATGCGTTGCGGGCGTTGACCATGCGCTGGCTCGGGTTCGACCTGGCACTGGGCGTGCACTTTCCGCTCGATACGGGCACCGTCTCCGTGCTCGGTGAAGACAGAGGGGCACCGGCGCTCGAACGGTGGAACGCACGCCCGTAATCGGCTTTTGAGCATCCCGTGGCAGCACCGTCCGCGGAAGTCGTGCAAGCTGGGACACCGTGGGTGATCAGATCGTCGAGACCGCACAGCGGGTTTTCGGCCACAAATCGCTGCGACCTGGTCAGTATGAGGCGGTCCGAGCGCTGCTCGATGGACACGACGTATTGCTGATTCAGCCCACCGGTGCTGGCAAGTCGTTGGCGTATCAGCTGCCCGCCGTACTGATCAATGGCCCAACCTTGGTGGTTTCGCCGCTGCTCGCCTTACAGGAGGATCAGACAACTCGACTCGAGGAATATGGTCACCAGACCGTCGCTCGCCGCGTCAGTTCGGCCGAAACCAAGACCGAACGGGAGGAGGCGCTGGCCGATGCAGCTGCTGGAAAGGTGGAGTTCCTCTTTCTCGCACCGGAGCAGCTTGCGAACGACGAGGTGCTCGCCGCCGTCACCGCCATGCGGCCGAGCCTCATCGCGATCGACGAGGCTCACTGCGTGTCCTCTTGGGGCCATGACTTCCGGCCGGACTATCTACGGCTTGGCGAGTTGCTCGACGGTTTGCGTAGCGCCCGAGTCATCGCTCTAACAGCCACTGCCGCGCCGCCGGTGCGAGAAGACATCATTGAACGGCTGCAGCTGAAGAGCCCTGTGGTCGTCGTTGGAGGCACCGCCCGGGAAAACATCTACCTGGCTGTATTTCGCTGCCTGGATGAGCGGGATCAACGAACCAAGGTCATTGACACGGTCGCCAACACCGCCGGCCCTGGAATTGTCTACGTCGCTACCCGCCGGGCAGCCGAAGACTATGCCCAAGAATTGGAGACGCGCGGCATTGCCGCAGCCGCCTATCACGCCGGCCTACCAAAGCGCAGACGTGAGGAAGTGCAGCAGAACTTCATGATCACCGAGTCAGGCGTGATGATCGCGACATCCGCCTTCGGCATGGGGATCGACAAGCCGGACATTCGATTCGTCCTGCACGCGCAGGCGCCGGAATCTCCAGATGAGTACTACCAGCAGGTTGGCAGGGCAGGCAGAGACGCCCAAAGCGCTGTCGGCATGCTGTTTTATCGGCCAGAGGATCTGGGACTGGCACGATTCTTCAATTCCTCGATCCCCAAGGAAGACGACATAGCGGCGGTTCTGGGCGCCGTGGCTACGCAGGCCCATGCCGCGCGTGCCGAACTCGCGCGAGTCACCGGCCTCAGTACGCGCAAGATCGGTCGGATCCTCAATCTGTTGTCCGAAACCGGACTTGAGCCGGATACCTCAGCTGTCGAGCAGGTGATCGCCAGAGCAGAGGCGTACCGCTCGATGCAGAAGTCACGCATCGAGATGATGCGTGCATACGCGGAGACCATGCGGTGCCGCCGGCAGTTTCTGCTGCAGTACTTCGGTGAGGGCGACCCAAGGCCATGTGGGGACTGTGACAACTGCCATGCCGGGACCGCGACAGACGAACCGGAGCTGGATGGGCCCTTCGCGGTCGAGCAGAGAGTGCAGCACGACAGTTTCGGACCTGGGATGGTGATGAGCCTGGACGGTGAAGAGATCACTGTGCTCTTCGACGACGTCGGGTATCGGACATTGTTCCTGCCTACTGTGCTGGAACGGCGCCTCTTGGAACCTGCGAAGGATCAGTAGGGTGGTGGCCGCGGGCATCGCATGCGCTCGCGGGCTTTCTAGGAGGGTGAGGGCGATCAGGGCCGACAAGAGTGCGCAGCTGCGCCTGCTAGATCTGCAAACTGTCGACACAACCCTTGCCCAACTGAACCATCGTCGTCAGACGTTGCCGCTGCACGCTGCGGTTACGAAGCTGCAAACCGAGAGAGCGGCACTCGCTTCAGACCTGGTGGCGGCCGATACCGCGATTTCAGATCTGGAACTAGAGCAGGCGAAGGCCGAAAATGACTTGGAGCCCGTCCGCGAGCGGCTGAGGAGGAATCAGGTCCGCATTGCAAACGGCACCGTCGCCGACCCGAAGGCGCTTTCCTCGATGGTGGAGGAGGTGGGCCACCTCAAGAGGCGGATCAGCGATCTGGAGGATGCCGAGCTGGAGGTGATGGAGCAACTCGAGGCGGCGGCGGAGAGTCGAGAGAGACTGCGTACGCGGATAGCGGACGTCGACGACAACTTGGCACGGACCATTGCCGAACGCGATCAACAGCTCGGAGAACTAGAG
>JBKPEY010000046.1:0-17314 GCA_046744405.1 Actinomycetota bacterium | reverse complement strand
GCGAGATAGCCGGCAGCCCTCCAGACGACCGGCGTTGCGGTGCCGAATCCCTCAGCAGAGTCGCGGGAGAGCCCGCGGGTCCATCGCGCCGTTGAGTTCAAGCCCTCGGCAATCAAGATCGCCAGATAGCCAACCGCGATGTAGCAGAAGCTCATCACTCCGGTGTCAGTGCCCAAGCCGAGGGCCGGCACCAGAAACAGCGCGGCCGGCGGCGCTATCGCCCAAGCTGGCCGGCTGATTCCCGATACCAGCAGATCGGTCATGATCATGATCATGCCGATCACCGTCACGAAGATCAGCTTCACGCCGTTGTCAGGCTCCATGGGGGACGCCTGGGTGCGCATGTGCTCGATCCCGGCCGCCCAAAGAGAGGGATAGTGTTCAAACCAAGGCGTGCTGATGTCAGTTGTCGGACTGCTCAATATGAGGCCCAGGCCTAGGGAGTAGAGCAGCAAGATCACGACCTGAGCAGTGATCACCGCGCTGTTTGCAATCCCCGCGCGACGCAATCCCAAGCTGGCAGCGCCGATAGCAATGATCAACACCCAGCTGAAGGCGATGAAGCTGGAATCTTGGGTAAGCGGCGTCACGCTAAGGCACGCCAGCATGACCGAGATAGCGACGGCGATCGTACTGCGGTCGGATGCGCGCATATCAGGCCGCCGTGTTGAGCTGTTCGAGGGCGGACCACGCGTCGGCGACGCTCATGCCACGCTGGACATCGATGACTCGCCATTGGCTGTCACGCAGGATCTGGCCAGCCAGTTGATGCTGGGCGCGTTGCTGTTCGCTGGCGGATTCGTCGGCGAAGGTGTCGACATCCAGCAGCATTGCCAGGCCCTGCGCGCGATTGCGTCGTACCCGAAGCAGAGAATGCGCATCACGCGCAGTCATCCGGCCCATGATCGCGATAGCCAACTGTCCGGGCCGGTCGACCGTCGCCGACTCCACGGCGTAGTGAATCATCGTTGTCGGCCGGGCCCGGAGGTCGGTCAGGCGGCTGATCACCAGCTCCTGCGATGCTGAGCTGTGCTGGCCCATGGCCCCGCTGATGTGCAACGATCCGTCGGCTTCATAGATTTCAATGGCGAAGCCGTCGTCCAGGAAATGGATGCCGATCGACGCCGCCGCCGATATTGCCCATTCCAGAGAGTTCTGCATGCCACGACCGGCGTGGGCGCTCCCACGGGAGTCCAGCACGACGCTGGCGCTTGGGTCCCATGCCTGCTCCTCGCGGCGCACCATAAGGTCTCCCCACCGGGCCGTAGAGCGCCAGTGAATCCGCCGTACGTCATCGCCTTGCCGGTATTCCCGTACCAGGGCATCGTCCTGGCCCACTACGCCAACCCGGTGCGGTCGGCTCTCACCCGTGCTACCCCCGCCACCGATGGTTCGGATTGTCGGTAGTGGCACTACTCGAGGGGTCACCATGACTTCGCTGGTAGCGACGAATTGCCGATCAAGCTGCACTAGGCCGAACGGATCCACCGTCCGTACGCTCAGCGGCCCGGTGGCGAACCTGCCGCGAACCCGCCCAAGCAGTGGATACTCCACGATGCGGCGCCACCGCAGATCCGCTCGATCGACTAAGAATCGCGGTTGGTTGCCCAGCTCCTTAGGCACCGAGTCCTCCAGCAGCAGGATTCCAGCCGGCAGCCGGCCATCTTGACCAAGAATGATTTGGCCCTTCATCGGTGAACCCAAGGGCACCTGCGCCGGCTCAATGGAGCGCTCGCAAGACATCCGCAGTCGAGCGCGCGCAACCAGGACAGCGGCAATAACGGGCAAGGACACCAGCAGCAGGCCCAGACGCATGACATCACGCTGACCAGCTGTCATTGCTACTAGCACTACAACGAGGCCGATCACCACGAAGAACCGTCCACGATGGGTGAGCAGCCGCCACGGACGCGTCACGATTTGCTATCTCCGGTCAGGAATGTGCACAGATTGAATGGCTTGGGCGATGACATCGTTCACCGTACGGCGTGCCAGCTGGGCATCGGTCGACGGCAGTACCCGATGCGCCAGCACGGACACCCCAAGAGCCGCTACATCGTCCGGTGTTACGTAGTCGCGGCCCGACAGTGCGGCAAAAGCGCGGCTTGCACGCAGCAGTTGCAGCGTCGCCCGAGGTGAGGCGCCGAGTCGGAGATCCCGTGAATTACGCGTCGCATTCACCACCTGGACGATGTAGTGCTTGACTGCGGGGCTGACATAGACGCTTTTGACCGCCTCGATCAGGCCCCGGACGGTGGCGCCATCGGTCACCGGTTGCAGAGCAGCAAGCGGATCCGATGAACCGTGAGATTCCAGCATGTCGAGCTCAGAATTCGGGGTCGGATAGCCCATCTGGATGCGCGCCATGAATCGATCTCGCTGCGCCTCGGGCAGCGGGTAGGTGCCCTCCATCTCGATCGGATTCTGAGTGGCGACCACCATAAAAGGCGGCTCCAACAGATAGGTCGTGCCGTCGACGCTTACCTGGCGTTCCTCCATCGATTCCAGGAGCGCCGACTGCGTCTTGGGTGAGGCCCGGTTGATCTCATCACCGACCACGATGTTGGCAAAGATGCCGCCTGGCTTGAACTCGAAGTCGCGCGTCTCCTGGTTGAACATCGAGACGCCGGTGATATCTGAGGGCAACAAGTCGGGCGTGAACTGAACCCGGCGCACCGAACAGGCGATCGAGCGACCCAATGCTTTAGCCAGCATGGTCTTGCCCACCCCGGGCACATCCTCGACGAGCAGGTGGCCTTCAGCCAACAGCACAACCAATGCGAGATCGATCGAGCTCCGTTTGCCTTCGATCACGCTCTCCATGGCGCGCCTGACTTGACCCATGACCTGGACAACGTCGCTGAGAGAGTACGCCGGTTCGGGACGCCGCCCGATTTCGGCCGCCTTCTCATAGCCCAGGGACATGAGGAAACCCTACGTGGTCTCGCCGTTTCTCCACACCCATGCCCGCTTGGCGGTAGCGCGTTGGTTCCCGGGGGCTCCGCTTGCTGGTGGTCGGCTGGCTACCGGGCACCAACACGCCGAAACGCAACCGGCAAGCGAATATGACGTGCGTTGTGGAGGAAAGTGGTTTATAGTGGCGCAAAGTGGAGCCCAATGGATGGAAAAAGGGCGCTGACGAGTCGAATGAGGAGAGTGGTCGGTGTTCCTCGGGACGCACACTCCAAAGCTCGACGAGAAAGGCCGCCTAATCCTTCCGGCGAAGTTCCGGGACGAGCTGGCTGACGGCCTGGTGATCGCAAAGTTTCAGGAGCGGTGCCTGGCGATCTGGCCGATCAGTGTGTTCGTCGAGATGACCAAAACGGTGAGGAGTGCCTCCTCCAGTCAGCAAGGCGTTCGTGACTACCAGCGGATTCTCGCCTCGGGAGCCTCGAACGAGACCCCGGATCGGCAAGGGCGGATCACAGTCCCGCCCGATCTGAGGTCGTACGCAGGCCTGGACAAGGACTGCGTGGTGGTCGGGGCGATCGATCGGGTGGAGGTCTGGAACCCCGCGGCATGGGAGCAGTACTCCACTGAGAAGGAACCGGCGTTTGCCGAACTCAATCAAACGCTGCTCCCCGGAGGCTGAGGAGCACAGCAAGCGACAGGCAAGACGGCTCGTGTAGTGAGGCTTCAACCCGCAGGTTCGACTCCCTGGCACAACTTCCCCGGTGCCAGGTAGGACTCCCCGCGGATCTCGGGTTGAAACCCCGCTACACGAGCACACACGAGGGCTCTGCCCCCCGTGAACCCCCGCTGGGGGCTTCGCCCCCAGACCCCGCAAGTCGTTGAAGGGTCGAGATGTCGGATGAGTGCCCAGCCAGAGCTGCACGTACCCGTCATGGTGGCGGAAATCGTTGCGCTGCTGGCTCCTGTGCTGGCGGCACCGACTGCTGAGCCGTCCGGCGAACAGGACTCCGTCTTGGTCGACTGCACTGTTGGCCTTGGTGGTCATGCTCATGCCTTACTGACTGCTTGCCCACAGGCCCAGCTGATCGGATTGGACCGTGATCCGCAGGCTCTCGGGTTAGCTGCGCAGCGGCTCACCGAGTTTGCTGACCGGATAACCCTTGTCGAGGCGGTTTTCGACGAGCTACCCCAGGTGCTCGCCAGACTTCGACGCCCAAAAGTTCAAGCAATCTTGCTCGACCTGGGTGTGTCCTCAGTTCAGATTGATGACCCCGAACGCGGGTTCGCCTATGCCCAAGATGCGCCGTTGGACATGCGGATGGGACGTCAGGAGCTAACGGCGGCGCAGATACTCAACACCTATTCACAGGTAGAGCTTGCACGGATCCTGCGGACGTACGGCGAGGAGCGGTTCGCCGACCGTATTGCGCGACGGATAGTCAGCGAGCGAGAGCGGGAGCCGTTCAATACCTCCCGACGCTTGGTCCGGCTGCTCTACGAGGCGGTCCCGGCACGCTCGCGTAAGACCGGCGGCCATCCGGCGAAGCGCACCTTCCAGGCGTTGCGGATTGAGGTCAACGGCGAGTTGGCAGCGCTTGAGTCGGTGCTGCCTTCGGCGATCGCAGCCCTAGCACTACGGGGCCGGATCGCCGTACTGGCGTACCAATCGCTCGAGGACCGGTTGGTCAAGCAAATCCTTGGCCTCTCTGCTCGGGATCGCGCGCCTCGCGACATGCCCGTTGTCCCTGCTGAACTTCGGCCGCAGCTGCGGCTGCTGACGCATGGAGCGCTGCGGCCGAGCGCCGCTGAAATCGCTCGAAATCCCCGCGCAGCTTCGGCGCGGCTTCGTGCGGCCGAACGCATTGCAGAGATGGCGGTGGCAGGGTGAGTGCGCTCTGGGCTCCGATGACGGGCCGTCGTAGCGATGCCGGGAGAACCCGTCGGCCACTACATGCAGTCGCGGACCCCGCCTCTCGCCTCGCTCGCCTCCCATTCCTCTTGGTGCTGATCGGCATTTTCGGTGTTGGCATGGCAGGCCTGTTGATGCTCAACACCACATTGCAGAGCCAAGCCTTCGAGTCGCGCACCCTCAATCGCCAGGCGACTGAGCTGGCGTACGTGCAGGCCGATCTGGAAAACCAGTTGGACGCCCTGGCGGCTCCACAAGAACTTGCCCGGCAGGCTTCCGCGCTCGGGATGCGGCCCAATCCCTACCCGGCCTTCCTGGTGCTTCCGAAGGGCAAGGTCGTTGGCAAGCCGACTCCAGTCGAGGGCCAAGAGGTACCGGCACTGGTCGTCAAGACGCCGGCGCAGCTCGTTGCCGAGCAGGCGGCCAAGCGGGCTCGTGCCGAGGCTAAAGCGGCGGCTCAGGCCGCCAAGCGAGAGGCCGCTGCAGCCAAACGCGCCGAGGATCAGGCCAAAGCACACAACAAGACGGAACAGAAGAAAGCAGGTCAGGCGCCCGGAACAACAACCAAGAAAGGCGCGGTTGGCGGGGGACGACGCTAATGGACGACCAGCGTCCTTCCTCGGATCAACCTCATCCCGCAGCAGGCAGCTTCAAGCCCCGTCCACTTCGTTCCCAGATTCCTCGTGACCACAGCCCTATATCTCATGCAGAGCGGTCAGCCACGTTGCATGCCCGTGGCATGCGGATACTTCGTGACGGCACGGTAGTTCCGCCTAAATCTCAGGAGAGCGCGGGACGGGCGTCTTCCTCGGGGTCAGCAGTGCCGCGGGTTCGGCGGCTGCCTGCCATCCGGCTGATTCGCCGACGGCCACCATTGCGCCTGCCGCTCGCCTCTGCCCATCGCCGGCTGCACGTGTTGTTGATCGTGGTCGCCATGGCCCTGTCGTTGTGTGCCGGCCGGCTGTTACAGCTCCAGGGTTTTGACTCGTCTTCCTACACAATCGATGCGTTGAACCGAACCTTGCCGTTGCTACCGGCGCGCGGCGAAATCACTGATCGCAACGGTCTCGTGCTTGCCTCAACGCAGCCCGCTGTTGCGGTGACTGCTGATCCAAAGCTCACCGCGCCCGATGCGGCGGAGATCGCGGGTGTGCTGGCTGGGCACCTCAGCATGTCGGAGGGTGAGCTTATGCCGCTGCTGACCAAGCCCGGCACGCGCTTTGTCTATATCAAGAAGAAGGTGCCAGCGCTGACCTACAGTGCGCTGGCGGCTGATCTGTCGAGCCGGCATCTGCACGGGATCTTCCGAGAGAGCGATCCGATCCGTACCTATCCCAATGGCTCGGTGGGTGCTTCCGTGGTGGGTTTTGTCGGAGCCGACGGCAAGGGGCTGGCAGGACTGGAGCGTACGTTGAACGCCCAGCTGTCCGGCGTTGAAGGCAAGGAAACCTATGAAAGCGCTCCGAATGGGAGCAGAATCCCTCTCGGTCGGAGTTCGATCACACCAGCGCGTAATGGGCTGAGCTATCAACTCACCCTCGACTCAGAGGTCCAGTGGGTCGCCGAACGCAGGGTCGCGGAACAGGTTGCCAAGACCCGCGCCGACTCCGGCTTCGTCATCGTCTTGGACGTCAAGACAGGGCAAGTGATCGCGCTGGCCAACTCACCGACCTACGATTCGTCGAATCCGCAGGCAGCCAACTCCGAGGACCGAGGCAACCGGGCAATCTCTGCTCCGTACGAGCCGGGAAGCGTCCAAAAGGTCTTGACGGCGGCCGCCTTGATCGACTCCGGCACAGCGAATCCGAGTACTCGGGTGGTCATTCCTAGTCGTATCAGCTCCGGTGGCAATTCCATCAAAGACTTCTTCTCACACGGTGTGCTGCACTACAACATGCGCGGGATAATCGCCATGTCATCGAACATCGGCACAACATTGTTGACCCGACAACTCGACAAGCAGACGTTGCATGATTACCTGACAAGCTTCGGCCTCGGTCACAAAACAAGCATCGAGCTGCCCGGAGAGTCGGCAGGCATCGTTCCGAAGACGGACATGTCGGACGGCCAACGGGATCGGGTCGCGTTCGGCCAGGCAATTGCCGTGACTGGGATCCAGCAGGCATCCGCCGTGGCCGCCGTCGTGAACGGAGGAATCTACAACCCACCGACAGTGATCAAGAAAGCGATCGACGGCGACGGTAAAGAAGTTGCGGTGCCGCGTACGCCGCCGCGGCGCGTCATATCCGAGGAGAGCTCCGCCGAGGTACGCGACCTCATGGGAGCAGTCATCGACAGCGTGAACGGCCAGCGCAACTTGAAGCTAGACAGCTACAGCAGCGGCGGTAAGACCGGCACCGCCCAGCGCGCTGATACCAGCTGTGGCTGTTACCGCGGTTACGTGACGTCATTTCTGGGTTTTGCGCCCCTCGACGACCCGCAAATCCTGACCTACGTCGTGATCAGCAATCCGCGGGTAGGCGATACCGGAACGGTTGCAGCAGCACCGGCGTACCGCGACATCATGAACTTCGTGTTGCCTCGCTACTCCATCGCCCCTGATGCCAAGCCGCACAAGCCGCTGCCTACCGAGTGGTGAGCTGGGAGCGCGACATGCGATCCGCGCCCGCGATGTTCGCGCCGCCGTCTGCAGGAGGAGCCGACGAAACCCATTCGAGAGCAGCTCTGATTCAACGACACAGTTGGTTTCGTCGGATTCGACGAAGACGGCGGCTCCCGGCGAACATCGCAGCGAGCGGAGCGAGCCATGGACAGAGCGAGCGCAGCGAGCGAAGCAATCAAGGAAGCGAGCGAAGCAATCAATAGAGCAATCAAATAGGAGGGTATTGATCCGCACGAGGCAAGGAGTCGATAACGTCACCAGCGTGTCGTCTGCTCTACGGGGGGGCGTGATTCGGCCGCGCACCAGACACCAGATCGGCTTGAAGGAGCTGCTCGGAAACACGGCCGCGATGCCAGATTCGGTTGTCAGCGGCATCACCATGGATTCCCGGCTGGTACGCCCCGGCGACCTCTACGTCGCATTGTCCGGCGCTCATCACCACGGCGCTGAGTTCGCTCGGCAGGCCGCCGAGGCGGGGGCCGCTGCCATCCTCACCGATTCCGCTGGCCGTCGAATCGCCCAAGGGCTGTCTGTCCCGGTTTTCGTTGTCGATCATCCTCGGCAGGCCATGGCAGGAGTCGCAGCCACCATCTACGGCCGGCCCGCGGACGCCCTCACGATGTGCGCCGTGACCGGCACCAATGGCAAGACAACCACGACATTCTTATTAGAGACCGCGCTTCGCGCAAACAATGTGAACACTGGCCTAGTCGGCACCGTTGGTTTCTGGCTGAACGGCGTGCCATTGGATTGTGTCCCCACTACTGTTACCACCCCAGAGTCGACGGACCTTCAAGCTTTGCTCGCCTTCCTTGTCGAAGAAGGAGCCGAGACCGTTGTCATGGAGGTCTCCTCGCATGCGCTGGTTCTCGGTCGCGCTGAGGCGATCACTTTTGAGGTTGCTGCCTTCACCAATCTCGGTCGAGATCATCTGGATTTTCACGGCGACGTGGAGTCCTACTTCGAAGCCAAGGCCTCACTGTTCACCCCAGAGCGGACCAGACATGCCGTGATCAATGTGGATGATCCACGGGGCCGCGAGCTGATGCAGCGCATCGGTCGGCACTCTGGAATGGGGCTGACGACCGTCAGTCTCGACGGCGATGCGGCCTGTCGGGCGCTTGAGTACCAGGCACAACCGGATGGCCGAACAGTTGTCCGCGCCGACGTACGCGGTCGAATTCTCGACTTCAGCCTCAATCTCCCCGGCGACTTCAACGTTCGCAACGCGTTGACAGCGCTGGCAATGGTCGAGGCGATCGATGGCGACCTGGAACTTGCGGCCATCGGTCTCGGCCAGGCCGAGGTCGCTGGCCGAATGCAGAGGGTGGCACTTGGAGAGGAAGCGCCTTTGGTCTATGTGGACTTCGCACATACGCCACAGGCCATCGCTGCCGCTCTCCAGGCAGTCGGACAACCCCTCCAACGGTCCCATCGTCGCATCGTTGTACTGGGTTGCGGTGGAGACCGGGATCCACAGAAGCGAGAACCGATGGGCGAGTCGGCAGCTCGCAACGCCGACATCGTGATTGCCACAGACGACAATCCTCGATCCGAAGATCCACAGGCAATTCGAGAACAGCTCATCAGGGGAGCGCACGCTGCAGTCCGCACAGAAGGACTGGACACAGAGGTGATCGACGGCGGCGATCGGCGCTCTGCAATCCGCATCGCGCTGCAGCTTGCAAAGCCTGGTGACGTGGTCGCGATTCTCGGCAAGGGCCACGAGCTCGGTCAGGAGGTGGCCGGCAGGATTCTGCCATTCAGCGATCCAGTGGTGGCGGCCGAGGAGTGGGTCGTATTGCATCCAAACCTTGCGGGGCAGATCGGTCAGCGGGAGGCTAATCAGGATCAGCAGGGCGCGCCACCGTGATCCCAGTGACGGTCGAGGAGATCGCGATGGTGCTAGGTGGCCAGCTATTTCCTGCCCAGGGGGCCGGCTCCCCCCGAGATCGGCACAGCTCCGGCGACCAGGCTGCCGTGATCACCGCACTGACAGCCGACTCCCGGACAGTGATTCCTGGCGCCCTGTTCGTGGCACTGCGCGGCGAGCGTGTCGACGGTCATGACTACGTTGCGACGGCCGCGGCTGCCGGTGCCGCGGCGTCGCTAACCAGGCGTCCGGTGGCCGGTGCGCTATGCCTAGTGGTAGCGGATCCGTTGGTTGCACTCGGCCGGCTGTCGCGATATCTGGTCGATCGGGCGAGTTCGGACGGATTACAGGTCGTCGGTATTACTGGTTCAGTCGGCAAGACCTCGACCAAGGACCTCTTGGCGCAGGTTCTGGAAGAGGCGGGTCCTACAATCGCGCCGGCCGGCAATCTCAACAACGAACTCGGCGTGCCTCTGACGGTTGGCAGGATCGATGCGCAGACGCGATTCCTGGTGGCAGAGATGGGCGCGCGGGGCATCGGCCATATCGCCTACCTGTGCGACATCGCGCCGCCACGGGTCGGAGTCGTGCTCAATGTCGGTCAGGCACACGTGGGGGAGTTCGGGGGGCAGGCGGCGATTGCCCGGGCCAAGGGCGAGCTCGTAGAGTCCCTCCCGGTCGACGGTTGGGCCGTGTTGAACATCGACGATCCACTTGTTTGGGCCATGGGTCGGCGTACCCAGGCTCACGTGATGCCTTGGTCGACACTTCAGTCCCTCGACAACGGTGTGTGGGCGTCGGAACTGGTCGGGAACGCGTACGGGCGGTATTCCTTTACGCTGCACGAACGTCTTGACCGTGGCCTTGAGCATCAAGCACCGGTCGAGCTTCAGTTGACCGGGCGCCACCAAGTTGCAAACGCGGTCGCCGCTGCGGCCGCAGCGCTAGCGCTCGGACTCGAGATCGACCATGTCGCGGCTGCCCTTCGCCGCGCGGGCCCAAGATCGCACTGGCGAATGGAGCTGCACGATCGCTCCGATGGCGTCACGGTGATCAACGACTCCTACAACGCCAATCCCGAGTCCATGCGTGCGGCATTGTCGACCTTGGCCGAGCTCGGGCGTACGGGCCGCGACACCTGGGCGGTGCTGGGGGACATGCTCGAGCTTGGTGATCTGGCACCAGACGAGCATGCTGGCATCGGCCGGTTCGCAGCTCAGCTCGGAGTCGATCATCTGGTCGCGGTCGGTGAACACGGATCGCAGATGACTAGCGCAGCGGTGGCAGCGGGTTTTCCCTCCCGGCAGGCCGTGGCGGTAGCGGACAAAACCGACGCGGTTGCGCTCGTCACGGCGGGTCTTAGGGCTGGCGACGTCGTCCTGGTCAAGGCATCGCGTGGCTTAGCCTTGGACACCGTGGCCGACGACATCCTGACTGCCGTCGACCGAGGCGGAGAAGAGGATTCCGAGTGAAGGCCATTGTCTTCGCCGGCGGTCTCGCTCTGCTGGGCACATTGCTTGGTACCCGGCTCGCCATTCAAGTGCTGGTCAGAAAAGGTTATGGACAGCTGATCCGCGATGACGGTCCGACGTCGCACCACGTGAAGCGTGGCACTCCCACAATGGGCGGGCTGGTGATCATCGCCGCTGTGCTTTTTGCCTACTTCGGGAGCCACCTGATCCTTTTCACCGCACCTTCGGCGTCGGCGTTGCTGGTGTTGTTCCTCTTCACCGGCTTGGGTGTGGTCGGCTTTCTGGACGATTACATCAAGATCAGTAAGCAACGTTCGCTCGGCTTGCGGAGTAAGGCCAAGATCGCCGGCCAAGCAGTGATTGCCATCGTATTCGCGGTCGCTTCCCTGCAGTTGCCGGACGAGCGCGCAGTGACACCGGCTTCGCCAGCCATTTCGTTTCTGCGCGATATCGAATGGCTTCGGCTGCCACTGGTGTTGGTAATCGTGTGGGTGATGTTGCTGATTGCCGCCGCAAGCAACGGTGTCAATCTCACCGATGGGCTCGACGGCCTGGCAGCGGGTGCCTGCGTGATGATCTTCGGCGCGTACACCTTGGTCAACATCTGGCAGTACAACCAGTCTTGCGCCTACACGGCCTCGGCAGGACCCAAGTGTTATGAGGTGCGAGACCCCTACGACCTGGCCGTAGTTGCGGTTGCCCTCGCTGGTGCCTGTTTCGGCTTCCTGTGGTGGAACGCCGAACCCGCAAAGATCTTCATGGGTGACACCGGATCGCTTTCTCTCGGCGGTGCGCTAGCCGGAATGGCGATCATGACCCGCACCGAGCTGTTGTTGGTGATCTTGGGAGGCCTATTGGTCATCGAGGTTATGTCGGTGATCTTGCAGGTCGGCTTTTTCAAGTTGACCCGTGGTAGGCGACTGTTCAAGATGTCACCCATTCACCATCACTTCGAGCTGTTGGGCTGGGCCCAAGTGACCATCGTGATGCGGTTTTGGATCATTGCCGGGCTGTGCGTCGCCGCAGGTCTCGGCATCTTCTACGCCGAGTGGGTGGCAGGCACATGACCCCTTCATGGCTGCCGTACGCAGACCGCCGATCCCCCTGGCCACAGGCCCATGTAGTGGTCGCGGGCATCGGAGTGTCTGGATTCGCCGCCGCAGATGGATTGCTGCAGTTCGGCGCCCACGTCACGATTTTGGACGACCTGCTGGACGACGACACATCGGATAAGGGAAAGTTGATCGAAGTTCTCGGCGGTTCGGTTCGCCTCGGCCCAGGTTCCACCGCGACTCTTCCCGATGATGCCCACCTGGTGATCACTACCGGCTGGCCTGCGACGGCGCCACTGCTGCGCCAGGCTGCCGAGCGCGAGGTGCCGATCTGGAGCGAGGTCGAGCTGGCCTGGCGGCTGAGCCGACCCGACAAGATCGTGCCCTGGCTCGGCATCACCGGTACCAACGGCAAGACCACAACCACCCAGATGCTGGAGGCCATCTTGGCCGCGGCTGGCCTGCGGACAGCGGCGGTGGGCAACATCGGTCGCCCGATCATGGAGATCGTCTTGGACCCGGAGCCGTACGACGTACTGGCGGTCGAGCTGTCCAGCCACCAGCTGCACTGGTCGAATTCCCTAGCTCTGCACTCGGCCGCGGTTCTCAATGTGCAACCCGATCACCTGGAATGGCATGGCTCGTACGCTGCCTATCGAGACGCCAAGGCAAGGATCTATCAGGGTGTCCAGGCCAGCTGCGTCTACAACGTTGCCGATTCGGTGACTGAGCAGATGGTGGAGCAGGCCGAAGTCGTCGAAGGTGCCCGAGCGATCGGTTTCACATTGGGAACACCGGACTTGTCGATGCTCGGTGTTGTCGATGACCTGCTGGTCGATCGAGCCTTCATCGAGCAACGCCGCGACTCAGCGCTCGAGCTGGCGGAGGTCAGTGATATCAGTCCTGCCGCACCGCACAATGTCGCCAACGCCTTGGCAGCCGCGGCCTTGGCCCGTTCCTATGGCGTACCTGCGGTAGCGGTCCGGCAAGGTTTGCGGACGGTGAAAATCGGCCCACACAAAATCCAGACGGTGCTGGAGCGTGACGGCGTCTCCTGGGTCGACGACTCCAAAGCCACCAATCCACATGCTGCCGATGCCTCGCTGCAGGCCTTCAACTCAGTGGTTTGGATCGCCGGTGGTCAGGCCAAGGGCACCACCTTCGACGATTTGATCACTAGTCATCGGGATAGGTTGCGCGGGGCCGTATTGCTCGGTATTGATCGCGACATCATCGCCGAAGCCTTGGCTCGACACGCGCCCGAAGTCCCAACAGAAATCATTGAGGCGGTCGACACTAGAGCAATGGCACAAGCCGTTGCGGCGGCTGCTTCCCTGGCCAGACCTGGTGATGCAGTTCTGCTCGCGCCGGGGTGCGCCAGCAAGGACATGTTCACCGATTACGCCGCACGCGGAGATGCCTTCGCCGCGGCCGTGCGCGCGCTCGCAAAGGAGTAGACGTCAGTGGCGACCCTGACCCCGCAGGGCCAGACCGCGTCCGGCCGTCAAGCTACTCCGCTCGGCTCCCCGCAGGTCCTTCAGCCACGGCGTTCCTTATCAGCGGTTGAGGTGCTGCGCTGGCTTCGCTCGGTCTTGGACCGGCCACTGACTAGCTATCACCTGGTGCTCGGCTCTGTGGCGCTACTGCTCATCGTCGGCATCATGATGGTGCTGTCCGCCTCGAGCGTGAATGCCTACCTGACCGTCGGTGACTCGTACTTTTATGTCAAACGACAAGTGATCTTCCTCGGGGTTGGTGTCCTCGGCGCGTTTACGATCATGAAGTTGCCGCCGGCAACTCTGCGGTTGCTCAGCTGGTTCGGCGTCGCCTTGGCGACGGTCTTGTTGATCTTGACTTATACACCGCTCGGCATCTCGGTGAACGGCAACCGCAACTGGCTTTACTTAGGCTCCTCGCTGTTCTCCATCCAGCCGGCCGAGTTCGCCAAGCTGGCCATGATCATTTGGGGAGCCGATGTACTGGCGCGCAAGTATCGGTTGCTTGATCAGCCCAAGCACCTGCTGGTGCCCTTTCTACCGGTAAGCGGCATCTTGGTCTTGCTGGTGCTGTTCCAAGGCGATGCCGGTACGGCGGTTGTGATGGCTGTCATTGCCGCGGGCATCCTGTGGATTGTTGGGGCGCCGCTCCGGGTGCTCCTGACCTTGGCATCGGCAGGTGTTGCCGGCGTAATCGCGATCTTCGTTACCTCCTCGGTACGGATGCGCCGCCTTGCCGCCTTCCTCGATCCGACCCTTGATGCCGGCGGAGCCAATCACCAGGCCAACGCCGGGATGTTTGCGATCGCATCAGGCGGCTGGTGGGGAGTTGGTCTTGGCGCGAGCCGCCAGAAATGGGGCAGTCTGCCCGAGGCGCACACCGACTTCATCTTTGCTGTGCTTGGTGAGGAGTTCGGGCTCTTCGGCAGCCTTGTGGTACTGGCCATGATCGGCATTTTGGGCTATGCCGGCATTCGGATCGCGATGCGCACCGATGATCTTTTCGTACGTTATGCCGCCGGTGGTGTGACCACCTGGTTCATGGTGCAGGCATTGATCAACTTGGCCGTGGTGCTGCGGCTGCTGCCGATTGCCGGCGTACCGCTGCCGCTGCTGTCGTACGGGGGATCAGCATTGATCGCCAACCTCTTGGCCGTTGGCGTGCTGCTGGCATGCGCCCGCCGAGAACCCGAGGCCCGCCAACTGCTAGCGAAAAAGGCGATGCGGCCCGGGCGCCGAATGACCACAGTGGTTGGCTCACGAACAAACCACGACCGAAGCCAATGATGAGCCCCGTCATGAGCCCCCCGTCATGAACACACTGCCATGAACACAATCGCGTCGCCATCTATCGTGCTCGCCGGCGGAGGCACCGCTGGGCATACGTCGCCGTTGATCGCCACCGGTTTGGAACTACGCCGACTGAATCCGAAGGCCACGCTGACGGCTCTTGGCACGGCCCGGGGTTTGGAAACCGCCGTCGTCCCGGCGTCAGGGTTGAACTTGGAGCTGATCCCGCCAGTACCGATGCCGCGGCGTATCGGGAAGGATTTGCTTTTCGTCGCGCCGCGGCTGGTTGAGGCAGTAGCTGCGACCATACGATTGCTGCGGCGCTTGAGTGCTCAGGTGGTGCTTGGGTTCGGCGGTTATGTCTCCACCCCCGCCTACCTGGCAGCGCGTCGGCTAGGCCTGCCGATCGTGATCCACGAACAAAACGTGCTGCCTGGGCTGGCGAACAAACTTGCCGCCCGGCTCACCAGCCACGTCTACACCTCGTTTCCGCGCACTTCGCTGCCGCACGCGCAGTGCATCGGGCTACCCATCCGACGTGCCATCACCGACTTGGATCGAACAGCGTTGCGACGCGAGTCGCGGGCTGGCTTCGACCTGCATCCCGACTTGCCAACGCTGCTGGTCAGTGGAGGATCTCAAGGGGCGCTGCGAATCAATACCGCCGTGGCCGGCGCGTGGCCAGAACTGCTGGCAGGAGGGATTCAGGTGCTTCACATCCTCGGTCCCAAGAACCTTGTGCCCGGCATCGAACGCACTACCGATGATCGGACCGGTGCTGTCTACCAGCCGCTGACCTATGTGGAGCAAATGGAGCGGGCGTACGCCGCCGCCGACCTGATGCTGGGGCGCAGTGGTGCCAGCACAGTCCTGGAGACCGCCGCGGTCGGACTTCCGGTCGTCTTCGTGCCGTATCCGGTCGGAAACGGCGAGCAGGCCCTCAACGCTGAACTCGTCGTCGATGCAGGCGGCGGCATCATGCTCGCCGACGCCGACTGCACCTCCGTCTGGGTAGCTCAGGAAATTCCCGCACTGTTTGCGCATCCAGATCGGCTCGCCGGAATGAGTAACGCGCTGGCGGGCGTTGCTCGGCTCGACGCGGCTACCGTGTTGGCGTCACGAGTTCTGGAGGTGATCCGCTGATGGGCTTGATCACACCAATCGAGCTGCCCACAGTGGACGAGCTAGGTGCGGTGCATTTCATTGCCATTGGTGGCTCTGGCATGAACGGGATCGCCTCGATGATGCTGGCCCAGGGCATTTCCGTAAGCGGCAGCGACCGTCAGGACTCGAAGTACCTGCGGTCGCTGGAGGCCCAAGGAGCACGGGTTTACGTCGGACATCGAGCAGAGCAGCTCGGTGATGCTGCCACCGTCGTAGCCTCCTCAGCCATCCGGGACAACAACCCCGAGCTGGCCGAAGCTCGGCGGCGCGGACTGCGGGTGCTGCATCGCAGTGCGGCTCTGGGGTCGCTCATGCTGGGTCGACGCGGGATTGCGGTCGCCGGAACTCATGGCAAGACGACAACGACCGCGATGATCGCGCATGTGTTGAGTGGCTGCGGTTTTGATCCGTCCTTCGTGATCGGCGGCGCGCTTACCGGCACCGCTACCGGTGGGCATCTGGGCAGCGGCGACATCATCGTCATCGAGGCGGACGAGAGCGATGGTTCCTTTCTGCAATATCCGCGCGAGATCGCAGTAGTCACCAATATCGACCCTGACCATCTGAGTAACTGGGGGAGTGCAGAGAACTATGCCGACGGTTTTCTGCGCTTTGCCACAGCTGATTCGGTACGGCTGCTGGTCAGCAGCGCTGACGATCCTGGAGCTGTCGCATTGACCGAGCAGGTACGGCGGCGAACCGCGGCCGGATTGCCGCGGCCTGCCGTCATGACCTTCGGTACCTCAGCGAACGCCGATGTGCAGATTCTGGGTGTCAGCCTCGCCGGCACTGGGTCGAACTTCGAGCTTCGCTCGGACGGTCACCTTGGACCGGTTGAGCTATCGGTGCCTGGGCACTACAACGTGCTCAACGCCGCGGCGGCGTACGCGGTCGCCCTCTGGCTCGGGGCCGACGAGGCCGACGCCTGTCGTGAACTGTCCAGATACCAGGGCACGTACCGGCGCTTCCAGCTGATTGGCACGCCCAACAACATTCGGGTCTACGACGATTACGCTCATCACCCCACCGAGGTCCTCAATACCTTGATCGCCGCTCGCACGGGTGTTGGCGATGGTCGAGTCGTTGTGTGCTTCCAACCGCACCTCTATACCCGGACCCAAGATTTTTGGCGCGAGCTGGCTCACGCGCTGGAGCAAGCAGACGAGGCCATCGTTATGGACGTTTGCGGCGATCGGGAGGATCCGATTCCCGGAATCGACGGCGCCATGGTGGCCAATGCGATCGCCCCGGGCACTGCACAGGTGACTTATGAACCGATCTGGGATGAGGCGGCACCAACGGTCGCGCGGATCGCTCGCCCAGGCGACTTGGTGATCACTGTCGGATGCGGCGATGTAACAAAGGTGGCGCCCAAGGTCGTTGCCGAGATTCAGCGACTTGCTGAGGTTGTGCAGTGACTGCAACAGCGACCGCACGCCGGCGTAGTCGACCGGCAACCAAGCGCCGCAGGACCAAGCGGCGCCGGTCCTGGCAACGTAAAGCATTGGCTGTTACCGCCATC
>JBKPEY010000071.1:0-1980 GCA_046744405.1 Actinomycetota bacterium | reverse complement strand
TCTGCAATGGGCCGCTGGATGGCGGCGAGCACAGCCGCCTCCTCAGCCGGCAGGTCGGCTGCGACGATTTCGTGGAAACGCGCCGGATCGACTGCAAACTCCACGCCGAGCTCACCGTTTGGTGCCGGGTAGTGGAGTTCGACGAGTCCGCTGCTCAGTATGGCGTCCTTGGAAGCGGCCGTGGCCTCGGCCAAACGCTCACCCTCTTCGGTGGCGAAGGCAGCGACGTAGACCAAGCCCACGACGTTATTCGCCGTCGTCGCAGCGTTAGTGATGACCGCGCCAGCGTAGGAGTGCCCGACGGCAACCACCGGACCTGGTATCTGCTCAAGCAGACCGGCGATATAGGCGGAGTCAGCGGAGACTCCGCGCAGCGGATTCGCGGGAGCTGTGACCGGCACCCCTTGTGCCTGGAGTCGCCGGATCACACCGTTCCAGCTCGATGCATCGGCAAACGCGCCGTGCACCAACACCACAGTCGGGGAACCATCGACAGGGGCCGTCTCAGACATGAGCGCACTCCTCTCCTAGGGATCAACAACAGCCAGAAGCAAACTCGCGCTCCATGCGCAGCGCCGGTAAGCGAGGATCAACGCAGTGACCTGAAGGTGTCGCGCAACTCCTGCGAGAGGGTCTGCGGCTGCTCCCAGGCAGCGAAGTGCCCACCCTCCTCGACCCGCTTGTAGTGAATGAGCTTCGGATACGCCCTCTCCGCCCAGCTCTGCGGAGCCGGATAGAGCTCATCGGGGAAGACGGTGACTCCAACGGGGATCTCAACGCCCTTGACGTCGAAGAAGGCCAGATGGCTCTCCCAATAGAGGCGGGCCGAGGAGACAGCAGTATTCGTCAGCCAGTAGTGGGTTACGTTGTCGAGAACGTCGTCTCGTGAAAGGCCTCCCGGATTTCCGGCGAAAGCGCGTGCGATGAGCTGGGAGCTGCGCTCGTCGTGATCGAGCATCCAGGCCGCCAGGCCGACCGGCGAGTCCGCGATGCCGTAGAGCGTCTGGGGCCGGTTGGCCATCTCGTTGGCGTAGCCCACACCGGTTGCGAAGAAGTGCTTCAGGACCTCGTATGCGTCCTCCTCCTCGGCCGAGAGACCGTCTGGCATGGAACCACCACTGGCGAGTGCCTTCGACACGTCAGGCGGAACGGTCGCCGGCATGTTGGTGTGAATCCCCAGCAGTCCTTGCGGCTTCAACAAAGCCAATTGCTCGGTGACGGCATTGCCCCAGTCGCCGCCCTGAGCGACGTATCGGGTGTAGCCGAGGCGCTCCATCAGCACGACCCAGGCCTTTGCGATGCGGATCGGGTCCCAGCCAGTCTCGCGCGGCTTGCCCGAGAACCCGTGGCCGGGCAGTGACGGAATCACCAGATGGAATGCATCCGCCGGGTCCACGTTGTGCGCCGTGGGGTTAGTAAGCGGCTCGATGATCTTGAGCTGCTCGATGGTCGAGCCCGGCCACCCGTGGGTGACGATAAGCGGCAGCGCATCCTCGTGCTGGGAGCGCGCGTGGATGAAGTGGATGTCCACCCCGTCGATCTCCGTGATGAAGTGCGGCAGGGCGGCGAACCGCTCCTCGAACGTGCGCCAGTCGTAATCGGTGGCCCAATAGGCGGCAAGTGCCTGGATCGTGTCGAGTTGCACGCCTTGCGAGGCATCGGTCTCGCGGTCGGGCCAGCGCGTCGCCGCGATGCGTCGACGGAGGTCTTTCAACTCATCTTCCTGCGTGCTGACATTGAAGGGGCGAATCTGGGTGACGGTCTGGGCGGTGGTGCTCACGAGGAACCGCCGTTGCGGAGTGACTTGAACGCGGCTCGCATCTCGTCAGCGAATACTTGCGGCTCTTCCCAGGCGGCGAAATGCCCGCCCTTGTCGACCTCGTTCCAGTAGGTCAGGTTGGGATAGACCTTTTCGGCCCAGCTCCGCGGGGCCTGGAAGATCTCACCGGGAAAGACCGTGAAGCCCACCGGGAGCGACAG
>JBKPEY010000342.1:0-2126 GCA_046744405.1 Actinomycetota bacterium | reverse complement strand
GGCCGGATGCCCGTCGCCTGGGTGATCAAGGCAGCAAATGACCCGCACGCTGGTACTGATCCTTCCGCGGAAGGGCCTGTCGGATCGGGATTGGTAGCGATGAACCGTGCTCCCCGCTCGATGAGCCTGATGGCCCGCGTGATGTTCTCGAAGGAATGCGTCTTGGTCTCGCCCAGCACCACATAGTCCGGCTCCCGTTCGGTGAGTACGAACCCGACGTCGTGGAGTGCCGAAGTAAGCCCCACATCTCCGATCACGAACGCACTGCCGCCAGCCTTCTGATCAATCAGAAACTGCGCTGTGGCCAGCGCCGAGGTCCAGATGCACTCCTCGGGTACATCGATGCCGCTGAGTCGCAGCCGCGCACGAAGATCGCGAGGGGTGTAGATCGAATTATTGGTCAATACCAGGAATCGACGTCCATGTTCTTGGAGCGCGGCGATGAAGTCTGTTGCGCCAGGCAGCGCCTGTTCCTCGTGCACGAGAACACCGTCCATGTCGGTAAGCCACGATTCGACGGGCTTGGCATCGGTCATGGGAGTCATTCTTGCGTATTGATTGCTCCGCTCGCGTGTGCGCTCGCTCTGTCTGATGGCTCGCTGCGCCGTCTTCCTCGGGTCCGACGAAATGACTTGTCTCGCACTACCAGATCTACATGCGGTTGATTTCGTCGGGTCCTCCTGCAGATCGGCGGCGCGAACATCGCTGGCGCGGATCGCGCTGGATCGTCAAACTGCGAGACTCGGCGTATGACGGATGCTCGGCTGCCCGATCCCGCCTTAGTTGTGTTGGCTGGAGCGGCGGGATCTGGAAAGTCAGCCTGGGCTGCAGAGCGATTCCGTACAGCGGAGGTTGTCAGCTCCGATGCACTACGCGCAGCAGTCGGCAGCGGTCCATCCGATCTCGATGCGTCCGTGGAGGCGTTCGTCCTACTCGATCAAATCATCGCGGCCCGGGCCAAGCGTTCGCTGATGACGGTGATCGACACGCTAGGGCTGGATCCGGTGCGGCGCATGGAGTACCTGCGCCTGGCGCGGGCCGCTGGGCTGCCCGCGGTATTGGTGATCATGAATACTGCAGCTGCCCTCTGCCGGGAGCGTAACCGGCTGCGTGACCGCCCGGTGCCGGCGCCGGTCCTTACTGAGCAATTGCGCCGGATCAGCCGCCTGATGGAGTCTGCGAACGAGGAGGGCTGGGACCAGATCTTGATCATTGATCAAGATCTGGTCGCAAACGCTCCATCCGATGAGGTCGTGGCTGATTATGATCATGTTCTAGAAGCCTGGCCTAGAGTCATCCTCCAGGTATCACGATTTCCTTGGGGAGAAGAGGATCCTCGAGCCTGGCTCTGCGATATCGCGCTCCGCGCTGAGGAAATGGGCTTCCACGGTCTCGCACTCATGGACCATCTGATCCAGATCCCTCAAGTCGACCGCGCCTGGGAGCCGATACCCGAGCCATGGGTCACTCTCGGCATGATCGCCGGCCTGGACACCAAGTTGCAGCTCGGCACATTGGTCTCCCCGATCACCTTTCGTGAGCCTGGAATCATCGCCAAGACCGTCGCGACCTTGGACGTACTGAGCAACGGGCGCGCTTTCTGCGGGCTCGGCGCCGGGTGGTGGCTGCGGGAGCACCAGGCGTACGGTCTGGACTTTCCCAGCGACCGGGAACGACTTGATCAACTTTCGGTTTGCATCGAGACACTGAGAGCTCTTTGGGCGCCAGGCACCAAGGCCTACCACGGCCGTCATGTGCACCTTCCCGAGACCACCTGCTATCCCCGTCCGGTGAGCGATGTGCCGATCATTGTTGGAGGTTCCGGAGAGCGGCGCACGCTGCGGATCGTCGCCGAGCAGGCCGACGGCTGCAATCTACCGTCGGAGCAGACCCTGCTTCAAACCAAGATCAACAGTCTCCACCGACATTGCGCTGCGGTCGGTCGCGACCCGACAACCGTTCAGATCACGGTCCTCGACCTGCCGGTGATCGGTACCGATCGGGAAGATGTCGCAGTACGGGTAGAGCGACTTCGAGGACGCCTGCCGGCCGCTGTCTATGCCGCCCGCCACCACGCGGCACCTGCAGTTGATCATGCACAGCGGTATCTGGAGCTCGCCGAGCTA
>JBKPEY010000473.1:0-1989 GCA_046744405.1 Actinomycetota bacterium | reverse complement strand
CAGCAACACTAGGATGACCGGCATGCTCACTGCGATTGTCTTCGTCAATGCAGATGTTGCCCGCATCCCCGAGGTGGCTGAGGAGATTGCCTCGCTCAGCGGCGTGAGTGAGGTCTACTCCGTTACCGGAACGATCGACCTAATTGTCATGATTAGAGTGGCGAACCATGATCAAATAGCTGAGGTCGTCGCGGATCGATTGAACAAGGTGCCCGGTGTCGTGAGCACCGAAACTCACATCGCCTTCCGCACTTATTCAGCTCATGATCTCGAGGCGGCGTTCTCTCTTGGCGGCTAGCGATCAGCGACTGAGGGCCGCCAGGCAACTTCCAAGAGTTTCCACAACTGTGCTGATGATCGCAACAGCGCTTTTACTGCTGGTGCTCATCGGTGTAACGATCGCGGCTCTGGTGATCACCCGCCAGCCACCCGAGCAACCGTTGCAGGTGCCGTCAGTCTCCTCGGCCTGACTTGCCTCAGATGATCATGAGCTTCAGGGCAACACCGACCAGACAGATCGTGAACACCCCGAGGAGGCCAACCACCTGAGCAGCATTGCGGTTGCGACGTGGCGCGTACGCCAACACGATCCCGACCAGCGCGCCCACAATGATGCCACCGACGAGCATCAGCCAGCCAAAGCTGCGGAAGCCGACCAAGATGCTGTAGAGGATGAGGAGTATGAACAGGCCGATATCCGCACGGACATCCTCACGCATCTTCTGTTTGAAGATCGCATTGGCAGCAAGCAGCCCAATGACAGCGGCCGCGGCGCCAAAGCCTCCACTTCCGTACGGCCCGAAGACAAACAGCAGCGTGGTACCACCCAACCCGGCGGCAAGGTAGAGCATCACGAATCGCCAGGCGCCAAGCTCGGACTCGATGGCCCGACCAGCAAGCCAGAGCATGAGGAGGTTGATCAGAACGCCGAGGATCGATCCAGAGGTCAGGGACGCGGTCAGTAGTCGCCAGAACTCACCGGCATAGACCGCCTCATTGCTCATCACGAGCAGTTGATTCAGTAACCCACCACTAACGAGGTTCAGCACCCATTCCCCCGCGAGCGCGCCCATGATGACCTTCGTCGCAGTCCCGCCGCCAGGCTTCAAGACCGCGCCAACGGCCGTTCTGGGTGCTCGCGCGCTCCCTCGCCCCGATGCCACACAGTTAGGACACTGAAAGCCGACGGACGCGGGATTCATGCACTCACCGCAAATCGGTCGATCGCAGCGCTGGCAGGAGATGCCGGTCATCCGCTCTGGATGGCGGTAACAAGGAGCAAATCCTGGCGGGGAAAAATCGGGGCCTGCATTCGGGGTCTGACTCACGTGGTGTTGTCCCCCGAGTCGATAGTCACCGAGTCGATGACCACTGGGTCGACGGGGCGGTCGCCTCGTCCAGTGCGCACCTGGGCTATTTCATCAACGACATCACGACTGGCCTGGTCGGCCACCTCACCAAAGATCGTGTGCCGCCGGTTGAGATGCGGCGTCGGGCCGACGGTGATGAAGAACTGCGAACCATTGGTGCCGGGACCAGCGTTGGCCATGGCCAGTAAGTACGGCTTGTTGAAGGCAAGGTCAGGGTGAATCTCATCCCCAAACGTGTAGCCCGGACCACCGGTGCCAGTCCCTAGCGGGCAACCGCCCTGAATCATGAAGCCGTCGATCACGCGATGGAAGGTGAGCCCGTCGTAGAACTTGCCGGTCTTTCTCTCGCCAGTCTGTGGGTCGGTGTACTCCTTCGTGCCTGAGGCGAGCCCCACGAAGTTGTCCACCGTCTTGGGAGCTTGATCACCAAAAAGCACCAAGTTGATGTTGCCATGGTTGGTATGCAGGGTTGCCGTCTGCTGTGCCACTTCGAGGGCCTCTCTATCGCGATCATCGCTGAACATTTCTTGACGCACACCCTTCACAAGGCTCGGGGCGCGGGTCCGGCAGCCATCCTGTCAGACCGCACAAGATGGCGATACGGTGGGAAATGCTCCAC
>JBKPEY010000616.1:0-12904 GCA_046744405.1 Actinomycetota bacterium | reverse complement strand
ATGAGCGATTTCGTCCCAAGGGTCTCGAAGCCTTCGAGCATGACCTGGGCCCACTACCACGGCGACCTGACCGACTACCCAACGACGCCCGATGTGTTCAAAGGCGCTAGAGCGACAGCCATGATGATGGGTCTTAACGACGAGAGCACCTTCAGGCTCAGCATCAAGGGAATCGAGAAGAGCGCAGCTGGCAACGAGTACCCAGCACACCTTCACACCGGACCGTGTGTCGCTAATGATCCGGCCGCCGCAGGAGGCCATTACAACGTTTCCAGCGAAGTTCCGCCGCTGGTCAATGGGACAACCGAGGTTCACCTGGACTTCACCGTGAATGACCGAGGGAGTGCACGAGTCACGGTGAGCGTGCCCGTCGTCCCGACTGCGGGAACCCGCTCGATCGTGATCCACTCGAATGAGACCCCGGCACCCGGGAGCTCTCCCACTCGCCTGGCCTGTCTGCCGCTTGAGATTCAAACGTTCCCCAGGACTGACTAGTTAGCCGCATCTGATCGCCACCAGGCAGCTCGGGAAGGGCCTATTACCCTGACTGAGTGGAACGGATGTGGATTGACCTCGAGGGCCTGGCAAACCTACGCGATGTCGGCGGGATTCCGACTGTCGACGGCAGCAAAGTCATTCCGGGTCGGCTGCTGAGGTCGGATAATCTCCAGACGCTCACCACTTCTGACGTAGATCAGCTGCTCGGACTCGGTATCACCGACGTCATCGACATGCGTAGCGACTATGAGGTCCAGCAAGAGGGGCCTACTCCACTGACCAATTCCGGCCTACGGATCCATCAGTTCTCGCTCTTCCGTGAATGGGAAGTCGGCATCGGTGAGGACAAGCCCGATATCCGACCCGAGGTGCTACCCGAAGAGGCGCTGCCGTGGGTCGACCTGGAACCCAGCGTCCAGCTCGACAACGACGTCGCTTCGGTCTACTTCTCGTACCTAGTCGATCGCCCCGACTCAGTGTTGTCGGCCTTACGTGCCATCGCACATGCACCGGGTGCGGCGCTGGTGCACTGTGCCGCAGGCAAGGATCGGACCGGAACCATCGTCGCGCTCGCGCTCTCGGTCGCCGATGCCGATCGGCAAGCGATCATCGATGACTATGCGGCAAGCTCTGAGCGCGTGGCCGAGGTGGTGGCACGCCTTAAGGCCTCCCCGACCTACACTGAGAACCTCGAGGATCGGGACCTGTCCTCACACTTGAGCCGGCCAGAAACCATGATCAGCTTTCTGCGACACATTGACTCTGAGTTCGGCGGCGTGACCCAGATGTTGATCAAGATGGGCTGGACCGAGGAAGACAACGAGCAACTACGAGCAAAGCTGCGCGGATAACCCCACAAATTCGAGTCAGCTCCAAATAACGCAGTCAACAGTGGCGGTCGTGAGCCGCAGCTCGACCGGAACCTCATCACCAATCTGCGGCGGCTTTTCCTTGGCCGGCAGGAACACCTGACTTGATTGCATATGTGGCGGCTCAAGGAACCAGCGCTTCTTGCCATTGATGGTGTACGGGCTCAAGGCCAGCCCCACCGCAGCCAGAGAGCCAGTCGCTAGAGCGATCGCTCGATGCCGCATGGTCTTAGCCGAAGTCGGCGCCTCCATGCCAATACCGTGCGATGTGCCACCAGCGACGACCACGATCCAGCCGTCAACTGGACAGACGCGCTGCCGATATCCGGCCCGTTCACCGCGCTTGATCGCGTGCACGTCCAACACCGTTGCGGTACTGGTACGCGCCAGCTTGTCGCCCAGCCACAGCCTGGTGCCGACCCGCTGCCGGACCGCAACCGGGTCACCGTCCGCACCACCCAACTGGCGGGCCAAACCGGCCGTCTCCTCCGCAGGCAGGTGAGAGAACCACAGCGTCCCTGGTGCCACCGCAAGCGCGGCACGGCTGAGCCGCTCGGCTTCGGCGTAGCGACCCTCAACATAGAGTGGCAAGTGGATAGTCCAGCCCTCGAAGCGGACACCAGAAAGCAGCTCAGCAACCTTCTCAAGATCATCTTGTGGGATCCCGTGGCGCCGCATCGAAGTCAGCACTTCGACCAGCACTCGGGGCCGATCAGCGCGTGCCGCCAGCAGTTCCAGGTCCGACAGCCGGGATACCGTAGTGATCACTGCAGGCTCGGATGCCAGCTCGCTGGCGAGTGAACTCGACGAATCCCAAGGATTCAAGATCACTATCTCGCCCGAAAACGCCTCCCGTACGATGCCGACCTCAGATGGAATGCCGACCGCAACTGTATCCGCGCCCAGAATCTTGGACTCCTCGGCCAATCGACGCAAGCCGAAGCCGTACCCATTGCCCTTGATCACTGGGACGATGCCGGGCGTCGCGCCCGCCACGGTGCGAAGGTGTTCGCGCCAGCGTTCGCCATCCAACCGCAGCGTTACGCCGCTCATATCACTCCCACAACAGTTGTCACCGACGTTTCATGTAGAGGTCAAAAGCCTTGTACAGCAAGGGATTCAGCGGCAAATCCCACTCACCGAGGTACTCCACCGCCTCGCCTCCGGTGCCAACCTTGAACTGGATCAGCCCCAGATGCGGATCGTTGGCCTCCAGTCCCTCGGTAATTCCGCGCAGATCATAGATCGTGGCGCCCGCCTCCAGCGCATCGAGGATCATCTGCCACTGGATCGCATTCGAGGCCCGGACCTCACGCTTGGCGGTCGAGCTTGCACCATAGGAATACCAGGTGTGTTGCCCAACCCGCACCCAAGTAGTCGCCGCCACAAGATCATCTTCATGGTGTGCGAGATACAGCCGTATCCGGTCGGGATCCTCTGCCAGTAAGGCATTGAACATGGTTTGGAAGTACGACAGCGGCCGCGGTCGAAAATGATCACGCTCTGCGGTTTCGACGTAGAGCCGGTGAAAATCCGGAAGTTGATCAGCAGTTCCGCGGCGTACCACGACCCCCGCCTTCGCGGCTTTCTTGATGTTGCGTCGCCACAGCTGGTTCATGCCGGCGAGCAGTTGATCGGGTGTTCGTCCGGCGATCGGTAGCTGGAAGACGAATCGTGGCTGCCCGGCGGCGAAGCCCTCGTCATCTTGTGGTTGCCGCCAGCCCAGCTCGCGCAACTGGCTTCGGGTCCGAGTGGTCTCGTGATTGACCTGATCAGGCATCGCCTCGCTGATCCGAGTTACTTCTTCGTCGGCGATCGCCGCCTTGATGGTCTCGGCGCTCCAGCGGCGGGCAACGGCCGGCGCCCCGATCCGGATGCCAAACGCGCCGGCTCCGCGTAGGTGATCGGCCAGCGGTCTGAGCCATTCGGAGATGTCAGGGGCGGTCCAATCGATCACCGGTCCTTCGGGCAGGTAAGCGAGGTATTTCTTGATCTTGGGAAGCTGCCGATACAGCACGAGTCCAGCGCCAACGGGCCCGTCGTTCCCGTTGAACCAGCCCACGGACTCACTGCGCCACTCACTTTTCACCTGTCCCCAGGCCGGGGTCTGCAGGAAGCTCACCGAAGGCTGGGCGGCGTTGAACTCCCGATGCCGATCCGCCTCGATGGTGCGTACCGAAAAAGCCACAGGTGTGAATGTAATACCCGATTACCCGGGCCGCTCGGCCCACTGTCGAAACCTACGTTTACGCAAGTTCTTCACCCTTTGCACAGGTTGGAATCTATGCAAAGCGACTGAAACCTAGGTGAACGTAGGCCGTAACACAACAATTGGGTGTCTTGCAAGCGGTTGTGGGCGACTTTCTCACACGGCGAGCACCGAAGCTGACCCGGAAAGCCCAATAGGCGAGTACCGTTCAGGTGGGATCTCGGGCTGCCCGGAATAGGCCCAACGCATCGGCCCCCGTGTTTCCCCGCGCGGGTTGGTCCCATCCCCTGTGCGGACCGCCTATTCCGGGTCAAACGTGCCTGTTGGCTGTGCCGCGCCTCCCGTCCGAATTGGAAACAGATCAACAAAGCTCTTCGATAGCGCAGAAGTGCTTATGCAGCAGATGCCCATTAATACCCAACGCGAAGACGTCGATTCGATTGTCGTCCCAGGAGATTGCCGCTGGAGTATCAACAACGCCGCCACCGATGGTCTCCCAGCGAGTCCAGCTCCTGCCGTCCCACGACCGATGCTGCAGAGTGTTGTTGTCGCCTTGTCGAAATAGATCCAGTCGACGCAGTCCCCACGATGAGACCGCGACGTCGGAATGGAATCCGCCCCCGAGATCGACCGACGGCAGCCACGTGGAGCCGTCATATGACATCTGGTACAAGTGATCATTGCGGCCGCGGAAGAAGACGTCGATCAAGTTCGGGCCGCGCGAAACCGCTGCTGGAGCGCCCTCTAGTTTGCCACCGAGTCGTTCGAAATCGGTCCAACCGAGCCCGTCCCACCACCTGTGGTAGAGCGCGTTGTCACCGCCTCGGACAAAGACGTCAAGTCGATTTTCCGCCCATGACGTCACCGAAGGGCTCGATGTGAGGTACCCGCCTAGCGGGTACTGGCCGACCCACATTCCAGCCCAAGCTCGCTGCCAGAGCTGGTTATCGGTGCCGCGCATGAAGACGTCGAGCCGGTTCGGCCCCCACGCTACTGCTCCGGGACCGCCGAGCATCGCCGGACCAAGATTCTCAGGCGGGTACCAGGTTGTGCCGTCGTACGTCAGGTGCAGCAGTGTCTGGCCGGGGGCCTGCGCAAAGACGTCCAGTCTATTGACGCCCCAGGAAGCCACGCTGGGTCCGGAGGTGAACGGGCCACCGAGATCTTCCCATTCGGTCCACTGCGTTGCGGTAGGCCTCGGCGACGGAGTCGGGGTTGGGGTGGGGGTTGGCGTGGCGGATGTAGTCGGAATGCTGGCCGGTGTCGCGGCGGGAACGGCGGGCCGGAGCAACACAATGAGGCCAAGGCTGGCGAGCAGCAACACCAGGCCGCCGAGTATCGCCGGCCACCGCCAGCGGCGGTGAACTTTGATCATGGCCCGCAGCACGAATTAGCACATTACTCGCACCCAGAGCTGTCAGATTCCAGTTGACCTATAACTCAACTGGATTCTGACAAGTCGGCGGAAAGATCAAGAAGTTCTTTCGATAATGAGGTGTTTGTGCAGCAGTTGACCGTTGGTGCCGAGAGCGAGTACGTCGATACGGTTCCGGCCCCAAGAAGCCGCTGCCGGAGTGTCACTAATGCCGGTCCCAATCCTCACCCAGTCGGTCCAAACCTTTCCGTCCCAGAATCGATGCTCCAGGGTGTTGTCGTCACCTTTGCGGAACAGATCAAGTCGATTCGTACCCCAAGACGACACGGCGACGTCGGAATGTTGTCCGCCGCCGAGGTCGATGAGGCTGCGCCACTTTGAACCTTTGTACGACATCTGGTAGAGGTGGTTGTCCCTACCGCGGAAGAAGACATCGATCAAGTCCGGTCCGCGTGAGACGGCTGCAGGCGCGCCCTCGAGGTTGCCGCCAAGGCGCTCGTACGCGGTCCAGCCGATGCCGTCCCATGATTTGTGGTACAGCGCATTGTCGCTGCCCCGGACGATGACATCCAGTCGATTTGGGGCCCAGGAAGCCACCGCCGGGCTCGAGGTAAGGAAACCGCCCAGTGGGAAATAGCCCATCCACCCGCCGTTCCATTTTTTCTGCCAGAGGTGGTTGTCGGCTCCGCGAACGAAGATGTCAATGCGGTCCGGCCCCCGTGCGACCGCTGCGGGCCCGCCGAGGACGGCGGGGCCAAGATTTTCAACCGGAAACCACTTCGCTCCGTCGTACGCTCGGTGCAGCATCGACTGGCCGGCACCTCGGAGGAAGACGTCAAGCCTGTTGACGCCCCAAGCGGCCACGCTCGGTCCGGCGTTGAACTTGCCGCCAAGATCATCCCAGTCGCTCCACTGGGAGACCGTCTCAGATGGCGAGGGGGAAGCAGTCTGCGGTAGCGGCGCGGACGGACCTACCAGCGGCGCTGTCGCCCGAGCGTCGTGCCGCACGATCAGGAGCAGGCCAGTACCCATGAGCAGCACCACCGCGCTGCCGAAGATCAACGGCAGCGACCATCGGCGGCGGATGTTGATCATGTGGGGAAGCACGCCTAGCACACTATCCCTCACAACATCAACTTGTCAGCGCCTTAAATGATCACAAGTCGATTACTCAGCGATGATCTTCGTAATCCGAATGATCACGAATCGATTACTTTGTGATGATCTTGCCGGGGTTGAAGTTGCGGCCCGGATCCATTGCGGTGAAGAGGCCATCGATCATGTGCACGCCAGGTGCTGAGATGTCTTGCTCCAACCAAGCCGCATGCTCGGTGCCAACGGCATGGTGATGTGACAGGGTGCCATCGGAGTCGACGAATGCCTGTTGGATCGCATTCTTCAATGGCTCGTATTGAGCAATCGGGTCCACGCCATTGTGCTTGAAGGCGAAGGTGAAGTACAGGCAGGCGCCGGAGTGGTAGGAGTGCGAAAGGTGGCACATGATCCAACCCGGCACGCCAAGTTGGGCATACACCTTCTCTGCAGCCGCATTCACATTCCGGTATAACGGCAGCAGCTTTGACCAGGGCGCTGCCGTCTCCGAGACATCGCCAACCGCCCCGCGATCGAGGAGGAAGTCGCGGATGTAGGGGGTATCGAACTTCTTCTGGTCATAAAGCACCCCAGGACCCTTGCCGACCAAGATCCCGCCGTGCTTGCTGACGATGTCCTTGACGATCTTCTTCTGCCTGCTGACATGGGCCTTGCCGCCCTCGTAGCCGATGAAGGACAGGCACACTTCTTCGAGGTTCCAACCGCGTCGCTGCAGAACCTTCATCAAACCCTTGCTGATCAATGACGAGATCGAGATTCCGCTCGACTTCTTCCTGGTGGCAAAGGAGAACGCGGTCTCTTTGGCATCCGAGACTCGAGTAATGGATGGATGCGCGTCGCTGGTAGAGATCTCCTGCATGGCGGCCAGTCCCGCCTCCCAGGAAGGGAACAAATATCCCAAGATCACTCGCACTTCCGGAATGCGATGCACCTGGACAGTGACCTCGGTGATCACGCCCAGCCGACCTTCGGACCCGAGCACCATCTCGCGTACGCTCGGCCCGGTCGAGGTGTGTGGCAACGGCCGCACCTCCAATACCTTGCCAGGCATTACGACCCGCATGCCGCGGGCAATGTCAGAAATGTCGCCGTACTTGTCCGATTGCATGCCAGATGACCGAGTTGCTACCCAGCCGCCGAGAGTGCTGTGGGTGAAGCTGTCTGGGTAATGTCCCATTGTCCAGCCGCGGGCACCGAGTTGCTCCTCCAAGTCCGGGCCCTGCGCCCCCGCTTGAATGCGTGCCAGGCCGGACTCCTCGTCAATGTCGATCAGCTGGTTCAGTCGACCAAGATCAACTGAGATGATCGGTCTGGTCTCATCCTCTGGAGCCTGCAGACTGCCCGCGATGTTGCTGCCGCCGCCGTACGGAATTACTACCGCGTCTGCCGCGACCGCCCGATCGATGATCAGCTGCACCTGATCTTCGTTGCCCGGATAGAGCACGACGTCTGGTATCCGCGGAATATCTCCGGCCCGGATGCGCAGCAGATCGCGCAAGCTTTTACCGTACGTATGCACAATCCGATCAGGATCATCTTGTACGGCGTTCTCGGCACCAACTGCATCCACCAGCTCAGCCAGCAGCTGATCGCTGATCAGAGGTGCCGGGATGGGCAGGTCGTCGAGGGACATCGGCGCAGTCGGCGCGGTGTCCACGTCAAGATCAATGGCGTTGATGACGAACGGCCGGAAGGCGGGCTTGTCCTCGTGGTGGAAGCTCACCCCTTCGACACCCCAGCCCCACCACTTCATGTGCTTGACGTCGGACATCGGTGTTGGCTCTCCTTCGGGTTCCAGATGAGCAAGCGCTATGACTGGTTGGCGCGGTAGGTGGTGGCGTAGTCGATCAGCCCGCGCACCTCTTTGGCAATACGTTCGGAGAACTGGGCGACAGTCTCGCCGTCCTCGGCGTGCATCGGCTCCCCGAAGGCGAGGTGTACCGGCAGCCGTCCGCGGGTCGGCCAGTTCTGGCCGTAGGGCATGGCCTCGGCGGCGCCGACGATGGCAACCGGCAGACAGGGCACGTCACGGCTCATGGATAGCGCCGCGGCACCCGGCTTGAAGGCGGCCATATCACCGGTTCGGGAGCGGGTGCCTTCCGGAAAGAGCAGCAGCGGTACGCCGTCATCGAGCAGGCTGGTGGCCAGGCCTTGGCGTCCGCGAAGTCCGGTCCGGTCGACCGGGAACGCGTTGAAGAACAAGGAGGTCAAGCCCTTGCGCCACCAGACGTCGAAGAAGTAGTCGGCGGCGGCTCCTGCTGCGACGTAGCTAGCAAGCTTGCGTGGCAGGGACCCGAGGATGAGCGGCGCATCGAGGTGGCTTGCGTGGTTGGACACGATGACGAACGGCCGATTCAGACCATCGAGGTGCTCCTTGCCGAGCACCGTGACCGTCACCAGCCGCCAGACCAGCGGCTTGAGCAAGCCTCGTTGCGCCACGGACCGGGCCGCGGCATGCAGCGGCGAGGTGTAGCGGCTCCGGCTCGGCATGGGGTTAGCGTAACCCGACCGGCGTCGGCGTATTGCCGGCCGATCAAGGCCGGTCAGCAGTAGTCCCGCATGGATTCAGTGGCGGCTGGAGGTGAGCCCTCGGGAGACCGCTCGCATCAGGCGATGCGGCAGATGCTCGGCAATCGTCATCATCACCGCGTAGCGCTTGGATGGGATGGAAATCACTTTGCCCGCCGCCGCGTCACCGAGACACTCAGCGACGACGCGGTCTGCGTCCAGCCACATGAATTCGGGGATGGAGCCGACATGGATGTTGGCGCGTTCGTGGAATTCGGTACGCACCCAGCCAGGGCACAGCGCCGTCACCTTGACTCCAGTACCATGCAGCTCATTGGCCAGACCCTCTGTGTAGAACGTCACCCAGGCCTTGATCGCTGAGTAAACCCCCATTGTCACGAAGCCTGCCGTGCTGCTGACGTTGATGATCGTGCCTGCTGCGCGTTGGCGCATGGTCCTACCGGCCGCCGCGCTGAGTATCAAGACCGCCCTGATCATGACGTCGATCGCGTGCTCATGCGGGGTGGTGTCCGGGTCAGTGAGCTTGGCTCGAACTCCGAAACCGGCGTTGTTGATCAGCATGTCAATCGGCTGCTCGGCACTGGTCAGCCGCTCCGCGATTCCGATCACATCCTCTCGTACGGCGAGATCAGCAGTGATAGTTTCCACACTGACCGCGTAACGCTCCTTTAGATCAGTTGCCATCTCAGAGAGCCGATCAGCGTTGCGCGCCACCAGCACAAGATCATCGCCGCGCGCCGCCAGCGTTCGTGCGAACGCCGCCCCGATGCCTGACGTTCCCCCGGTGATCAGCGCAGTTGACATGCGCCAACCCTATGCCGACCTTCCACACCGAACGCGCCGGCGAACGGTCAAGACTGATATGCAGACTTCGGTCTATCAGCCGATGGGAGTGCTGAGTAGACCGCCGGGAATCCCTCGCGCCAGCTGGGATAGCGGGGCGTCCACGCCAGCTCGCGCTTGGCCTTAGCGTTGGAGGCGCCGCGGGCGTCGGTACCCATCACGACTGCTGCCTCACCAGCGAGGAGCCGCGCCAGCCAGGTCGGGAAGTGCCGGGGCGGCTTTGCGCCAAGGGCCTGCGCGAACACCGGCAGCCACTCCCGCAACGGCGCGGGCTCGTCATCGACGATGTTGTAGATCGCTGGACCGTCATGCTCAAGTGCGAGGACCGTTGCCGAGGCGGCGTCCTCGAGATGGATCCAGGAGGTGATGCCGCCGCCGTCGCCGATGATCGGGTAAAGCCGCCTGCGCACCGGCTCGATGAGCCCGTCGTTGGCAGCGCCGTAGAAGCCGCCATAGCGCAGCACGATCCCGCCGAAGTCGGTGACTGCCTGCTCGAGATAGTTCATCGCGGCGAAGGACTCCTGCGCATTCGCCGGCGCGGTGGGGTGGAGCGGATCATCCTCGGTCTTGATCGGCCCGCCCTGCCGCGCGTACCGGTAGGACGCGAAGCTCTGCGCGATGAACCGGCGCACGTCCGCCTCTCGCGCGGCTGCGAGCAGCGCGTCTGTGCCTTTTGTTCGCAGCTGGTTGGTCCTGGCAAAGACCTTGTCGAAGTTGCGGCCCCACGTCGCGTTCCCGAGCGCTGTCGCCTCGTGAACGATCGCCTCTGGTGCACTCTCGAGCACAGCCTCGCGCACCGCGCTCGCATCGAGTAGGTCAAGCATCACCGGCTTGGCGCCGAGCCTCCGTAGCAACTCTGCGTTTGCCGGTGAGTGGTGGGTTCCGACCACTTCATGCCCTGCATGGATCAATTGAGGAACGAGCCGGGTGCCAAGTGCGCCACTCGCTCCTGCGATGAAAACGCGCATCGTGTCCTCCTTTTCATTCTTCTGGTCACATCCCGTCGATTACGCGGGTCAACTGTTATGACACGCTGCGCGGGAGGAATGTGACATGGATCAGCAGGAGTGGCTCGCCCAGCAATTCGAAGATCACCGACCGCATTTACGCGCGGTCGCCTATCGGATGCTCGGCTCGCTCAACGAGGCTGACGACGCCGTTCAGGACGCCTGGGTCCGGCTCAGCCGCGCCGATACGAGCGAGGTCGAAAATCTAGGGGGTTGGCTGACAACCATCGTCGCCCGCGTTGCGCTTAACATGCTCCGCGCGCGCAAGACGCGACGCGAACAGCCGTTCGATGTGCACATGCCCGACCCGATCATCGACTCCGCCGACGGCACGAATCCCGAGCATCAGGCGCTGCTCGCCGACTCGGTCGGCTTGGCGCTCCTGGTCGTACTCGAGACGCTTACCCCGGCCGAACGACTGGCATTCGTCCTGCACGACATGTTCGCCGTCCCGTTCGAGGAGATCGCTCCGATCGTGGACCGATCGCCTGAGGCGACCCGGCAACTGGCCAGCCGGGCCCGCCGCCGCGTTCGTGGTACGCCCACGGTGCCAGACGCTGACCTAAACGCCCAATGGGAGGTCGTCGAAGCGTTCCTCGCGGCCGCCCGGAAAGGCGACTTCGATGCACTCGTCGCCGTACTCGACCCCGATGCCGTGCTCCGAGCGGACGGCGGCCTAACCGGCCTATCACAACAGGTTCAGGGAGCGGAGACCATCGCCAGTCAGGCCCTGCTTTGGTCCCGGGTCGACCTGACGATGCGGCGCGCGCTGATCAACGGCGCTGCGGGGATCGTCGCCTTCCTTCACGGGCGACCGTTCTCGATCGCCGCCGTCACGGTCAAGAACGGCAAGATCGTCGAAATCGACTTCCTTGCCGACCCACAACGCATCGCGCGGCTCGACCTCGAGGTGCTCGACGACTGAGGTATGGCATCGGCTAAGAGCGGCCTTGCAGTAGCGCGGCGGCGGCCAGGGCAATGGCGAGTTCTTCGTTGGTAGGAACTACTGCGATCGTGACCGGTGCGCCGTCGGATGAGATCACCCGCGCATCCTTGGAGCGCATGTCGTTGAGCTCAGGATCGACCTGGAACCCGAGACCATCCAGACCATCCGCGACCGCAGCCCGGACTGTCGGGGCGTTCTCACCAACGCCGGCAGTGAAGCTCAGCACATCGAGCCTTCCCAGGAGTGCCAGATACGCGCCGAGATAGTGCTTGAGCCGATGGACGTACACCTCGAACGCCAGCTGCGCCTCCTCATTACCCGACGCACGGCGCTGCTCCAGTTCACGGAAGTCGTTGACACCAGCCAGACCCTTGAGTCCGGACTGCTTGTTCAACAAGGTGTCGATCTGGGCGATCGTCATGCCGAGCTCGTTATGCAAAAAGGTGTGCAGCCCGGGATCCACGTCGCCTGACCGCGTGCCCATGACGAGCCCTTGAAGAGGCGTCAATCCCATCGAAGTTTCGATTGCCACGCCGCCGCGGATCGCGGAGGCCGAGCAGCCGTTCCCAAGATGCAGCACAATCTGATTCAGTTGATCAAGATCACGGCCGACCAGCCTGGCGGCCGCCCGAGAGACATATTGGTGCGATGTGCCATGGAAGCCGTAGCGCTTGATTCGATACTGCTTTGTAAGATCACTTGGGATCGCGTACGTCGCCGCAGCGGCCGGCAACGTGCTGAAGAAGGCCGTATCGAAAATCGCCACATGTGGCACGTCGAACTCAGCCCTCGCCGCCTCGATGCCCGACACCGCACCTGGATTGTGCAGTGGAGCAAGGGGAATAAGGTCCTTGATCTCCTCAAGCACTTTGTCATCGATGACGGTCGGATCGGTGAATTCCGGGCCGCCGTGCACGACTCGGTGGCCGACCGCGCGAACTCCAACGGTGTCAAGATCAATCCCAGCATCAACAAGATCTCTTGCCATCGCCTGCATAGCGGCGGCATGATCAGCAACCGGACTACCGGGCTCGCCGATACGCTCCACAATTCCCTTGGCCTGGACCTCGGCGGTCTCGGGCACCACAAGCTGGTACTTCAAAGACGAAGAACCGGCGTTCAACACTAAGACCGGCGCCTCACTCATGCAGTGCTCCTGGCTGCTGCGGGCGCTGACTTCTTTATGCCCTGCGCCTGCACTGCCGTGATCGCCACCGTATTCACGATGTCGTCCACCAGCGCTCCACGGGACAAGTCGTTGACCGGCTTGCGCAGTCCCTGGAGCACTGGACCAATCGCGATTGCATGGGCGCTGCGCTGCACCGCCTTGTAGGTGTTATTGCCGGTGTTCAAATCCGGGAAGATGAACACCGTTGCTCGCCCGGCGACCGGTGAGTTCGGCAGCTTGGTCCGCGCCACCTCCGGATCCACCGCGGCGTCGTACTGAATGGGCCCCTCGAGCAAGAGCTCGGGCGCCCGCTCGCGGACGAGCTCTGTCGCGGCTCGTACCTTCTC
>JBKPEY010000330.1:0-2570 GCA_046744405.1 Actinomycetota bacterium | reverse complement strand
GACGGACCGATATCTGCGCTGAGAGACACGTTGGCCGATCCTGTCTTGATCACATAGGTCAGCCCGTCCGGTACACCGAGGCGCAGGTGTGCGTTCGCGAATCGCAAGAACTGTTGCGGAAAGCTGATCCGCAGCCACTCGTGATCATGTCGGATCTGCACTTGGTCGACCAACCCATCGTCATCTGCGTCGATCGATGTCTCAACCAGACTCGGCTGTGAGCCACGCTCCACGGTGATAGATCCGGCGCCCAGGTTGTCTACGACGATGTGTCGTACGCCCTGATAGGAACTGGCGTGGCTCACCGCACCCACCCCTGAACGTTCCCGCGGGAACGTTTTTCCTCACGCCGGGCGCGCCTCAGCCGCTCGCCGAAGACGCCCCCAGGTCCGAACGGACCTTCCGGCCCAAAGACGCCGTGTTCTGAGAACGGGCCGCCCGCTCCGAAGATCACGTCCGGCGATGGCGGCATGGGGGGCTGCGGCGGCCGCGGCCACTCGGCTCGTGAGCCGCTCCGTTCGGACAAGGCATCCATAACGGCGCGGATCAGCCATGCGTTCGTGGAGATTCCTTCCGATGAGGCCATTTCATCGACTCGCGCCTTGACCGATTGGGGGAGCCGCAGGGTGATCCGGGCTACCGGCTCTTCGTCGGTCTCGGTGCTCGACGACGGTTCACCGGCTCCCGCGCCTGCTACTTCGGTTTCCGGCATCAGCAGTGTTGGTTCAGCCTCGCCGCTCTGGACACTGACGACGAATTCGGGGTCCGTGCCGATCATGCGGAGCTCAACAGAGGACGGTGCCAGGTCCGCACTGATGGTGCCTGCGGCATCCGACAGCGCCTGGATGAGAGCGAGGCGCGTCGAGGACTCAATTGCTGTGCCGAGGCGCTCTGCGACGTGCTGGGTTTGCTCGTCGGCCAGCGAGGAGGCGTTCGTGACGCCCGTCCGGACCGACTCGATGTACGGTGAAAGATCCATGACACCACCATGACGTCACGAGTGATGTCAAATCAAGTATTTAAGACGTCAAATTTCAGCGCTGCTGTCATCGGTCCGCCTCACTGCCTCGAGGAGAAGCTGGGCGACGTCGAGGACTTCGGTGGTCTCTGGTGCGGAGCCGTCCGCCTGCTTCGCGGTCAGCCCGTCGGTTAGCATGATCCGGCAGAACGGGCATCCCGTCGCGATCGCGTCGTGGCCATTACTTCCCGATGTCGCGAGGGTACGCAGCGCCTCATCGGTACGGTTCTCGTTGATTCGGGTACCGATCCGCTCCTCCATCCACATCCGCGCGCCACCAGCGCCGCAGCAGAACGAGCGTTCTCGCGTTCGGGGCATTTCGGCGACCGTGGCGCCCGGCAGCGACCCGAGCAGATCACGTGGCGGATCGTAGATCTCGTTGTGCCGGCCCAGATAGCACGCGTCGTGGTAGGTGATCCTCCGTCCGGCAACCGAGCCTTCCGGTGGCGCGATCGGTGTCAGCCGACCGTCGCGTACCAGCCGGTTGAGCAGCTGAGTGTGGTGCACCACTTCACAGTTGAGACCAAGTTGGGGGTACTCATTCTTCAAGGCGTTCAGGCAGTGCGCGCACGTCGCGACGATCTTGGTCGCCTTGACCTCTTGCAGCGTTTCGGCGTTCTGCATCGCGAGCTGCTGATAGACGAATTCGTTCCCGGACCGTCGAGCCGGGTCACCGGTGCACGTCTCGCTGTTTCCCAGCACGGCATAGCTCACGCCGGCGATGTGCAGCAGTTCGGCGACCGCGCGCGTCGTTTTCTTGGCTCGATCTTCGTACGCACCGGCACAGCCGACCCAGAACAGATACTCCACTTGGGTGAGATCCTCGACATCCTCACCGATCACCGGTACGTCGAAGGGAAGATCCTTAGCCCAGTCCATGCGGCCACGTGGGCTCATGTTCCATGGATTTCCCTTGCTTTCCAGGCCTTTGAAGAGCCCATTCAGCTCGCTGGGAAATTCCGCCGACATCATGACCTCGAAGCGGCGCATGTCGAGAATGTGATCAACATGCTCGATGTCGACCGGGCATTGCTGCACACAGGCACCACATGTCGTACAGGACCAGAGCACGTCGGGATCGATGACACCTGGGACTCCGTCGGTAACCTCGATAGGCCCGACCAGGGGTCGAGTGGCTTCGATCTTGGCCTGCTCACTCGCCTTGGCACGGACAGACTCCGCAGCTTGCAGATACGGCGCTTTGGCGTACCCGTGCTCGCGCAGGTCCATGATCACAAGCTTCGGGGAGAGCGGCTTGCCGGTGTTCCACGCCGGGCACTGCGACTGGCAGCGTCCGCATTCGGTGCATGAGGTGAAGTCGAGCAATCCCTTCCAGGTGAAGTCCTCCACCTTTCCGACACCCAGCGAGGCATCCTCGTCCAGTTCCTCGATCTCGGCGAAGTCAATCGGCTTGCCCTCGATCATGATCGGCTGGAGTGCACCCAGCGCTGGGCGGCCCGACGATTCGCGCTTGAACCAGATGTTCGGCCAGACGGTGAATCGGTGCCAGGCCACGCCCATCGTTGCGTTGAGTCCGATGATGATGAACCAG
>JBKPEY010000312.1:0-2688 GCA_046744405.1 Actinomycetota bacterium | reverse complement strand
CAAATTCCGGAACGAATGCTTGTCGTCGGCGGCGGCATCATCGGCCTGGAAATGGCGGCGGTCTATCACCAGCTTGGTACTCGGGTGACAGTTGTCGAGTTGCTTGATCAGCTGATACCGGGAACTGATGCAGACCTCATCACTCCGCTGCAAAGGATGATCAGCAAGCAGTACGAGAACATTTTCCTGGGCACTAAAGTGACCGCGGTCGATTTTACCGACTCGGCGCTGACCGTGCACTTTGATGGGGCGAAAGCGCCGGAGACTGACACCTTTGATCAAATCCTGGTTGCTGTTGGCCGCCAGCCGAATGGTGCAGCGATTGGTGCCGAGAAGGCTGGCGTCATCGTCGACGGCCGCGGATTTATCAGCGTCGACAAGCAACAGCGAACCAACGTGCCGCACATCTTCGCAATCGGCGACATCGTCGGGCAGCCGATGCTGGCGCACAAGGCGACTCATGAAGGCAAAGTTGCCGCCGAGGTCGCGTGCGGCCAAAAGAGCTACTTCGACGCGCGAGTCATTCCCTCGGTTGCCTACACCGATCCGGAGGTGGCGTGGGTCGGAGTTACCGAGAACGAGGCGAAGGCTGCCGGTGTCGCGTACGGCAAGGGCACCTTCCCATGGGCTGCCAGTGGCCGTTCGTTGTCCCTGGGCCGCAGTGAAGGCCTGACCAAGCTGATCTTCGACGAGGCGACGGAACGCGTGATCGGTTGCGGCATTGTCGGTCCCTCTGCTGGTGACCTCATCTCTGAAGTTGCCCTCGCGATTGAGATGGGCGCGGATGCAGCCGATATTGCGCTGACGGTGCATCCACACCCGACATTGTCAGAGACGGTCGCTTTCTCTGCCGAGGTGTTCGAGGGAACGATCACCGACCTCTACATGCCCAAGAAGGCAAAGAAGAAGTAACCACTTGCTCTAACGGGTCACCGACAAGATGATCTTGCCGATGTTGTCGCCTGACTCCAATTGGGCGTGAGCAGCGGCCGCATCGGCAAGGGAAAATACCGTCACCGGCGGCTGCCTGATCGTGTTGTCGGCGATCAGCGGCCAGACGGTTTCTACCAGACCTCGGCAGATCGCTGACTTCTGTTCAACTGGTCGGGCCCGGAGCAAGGTGGCGGTAACGAGCCCGCGCCGCGCCGACAGGGCTCCCAGGTCTAGCGTGCCTTTCCGGCCACCTTGCATGCCGATGATCACTAGCGCCCCATCGGTTGCGAGCAGCTGGACATGATCATCAAGATACTTGGCACCGATACTGTCCAAGATCATCTGTACGCCGTCGGCAGCGACCTCACGTACCGCAGACGGCCAATTGCCGCGGTAGGAAATCGCATGATCAGCTCCGATCGAGCGGCAGTAGTTGAGCTTTTCCTCACTGCCTGCAGTTGTTATCACTGTCGCGCCGATGCTCTTGGCGTACTGGATCGCGAACGAGCCGATTCCGCCGGCTCCGCCATGGACCAGAAATGTGTCGCCGTCAGCAAGGCCGATCAGCTCGATGTTGGAATAGACCGTTGCGGCAACCTCGATGACTCCTGCTGCAGCGACTAGTTCGACTCCTAGTGGAGGCGGCACAACTTGACCAGCGGGCGCGGCGACGTACTCTGCATAGCCGCCACCTGCCAGAAGTGCGACGCACGGATCGTCGACTTCCCAATTGAATACCTCCTCGCCAACCTCCGCGATAGTCCCGGAGACTTCTAGTCCGGGAATGTCGCTAACGCCGGGGGGCACTGGGTAATGTCCTTGGCGCTGCAGCAGATCGGCACGGTTTACGCCGGCCGCCGCAACCTTGATCAGCACGTCGTTCGGGCCCGGGCTAGGAGTCTCTACCTCGTGAATTTTCAACATCTCTGGCGGGCCGGGTTCCGGCACAACGATGGCTTTCACGCCCCACAGCGTGCCATAGGCTGCGGTTTGCGTCGGTTAGGATCTGGATGCTCGGGGCACTCGTATGCCGCACAAGCTGTGCCGGGCGAGGTCGCATAGTGGACTAGTGCAGGCGCCTTGAAAGCGCCCGAGCGGGAGACCGTTCCGTGGGTTCGAATCCCACCCTCGCCGCCAATCCAGCTGTAGGAATATGGTGCATCGGTGAGCGATGCGAGCAGCGAGCGCCGAACGGAAACACGGTTTGTGCTCGCGCCGCCACCTCCGCTGCGCTCGCTGGCGATCAGCGCCGTCGCCGCTCTCATCGCCGCGGCCATGATCGTGCTCAGGAGTGCACTTGACCTGCCGCCAGCGGTCACAATCGCGGCCATCGTAGTGCTGATCTTTGCAATCGTGCTAGCTCTCGTCGCACTCGTCCTGACCTTACGGCTTCGGACGACAGTGATCTTGGATCCCCGGTCGATCACGATCATCCGGAGGCGGAATCGCAGAGTCGTGCCCTGGTCGGGAATCGATAGTGTCAAGATGCAAGGAGCCCGGGTGTTGTTGATCACTGAACCGAAGGACGACCCGGACGCGGCCGTGGTCAATCCGCGGGGGAGGGACGATGCCACGTTTGCGGCGCTCGTTGCAGAAATCCAGAGACGCCTGAACGCCGATCGCGGCTATCGGCCCATTTCCTAGCCCTCATTAGCGGGTGCGCAGGCTCTAGCGGTAGGGCCGCGCCGTCGCGGCGATCTTCGAGTCGTACGCGCAGCTGTCGTTGACATCTTCGCTCTGTTGGGTGGAGCTACC
>JBKPEY010000005.1:0-5613 GCA_046744405.1 Actinomycetota bacterium | reverse complement strand
GTCTCGGGCAGACGCCAGAAGAAGCCGCCGATTACTCCAGCCAGCATGACGGCCGCGGCAACCAAGAATGTGAGCCGCAGGCCAACGCCTTCAGCAATCAACCCCCACACCAGGGCACCAACTGTCATCGAGCCTGTGAAGGTCACCATGTAGATCGCAAGACCTCGCGCCCGGACCCAAACTGGTAAGAACAGCTGCAACTCGGCGTTCAACGTGGAGATCACTGTCGTCCAGGCCAATCCGGCGAACACCAGGATTGCTAGCGCGGCGACGAAATTCGACACCAGCACGATGAGCGCTAAAGCAGCCGCAAAGAGGATGCCGGCTGCCGCCAGCAGCCCGTTGGTGGATAGTCGATCCCGTACGCGTCCCAGCACCAGAGCAGCAACTATCGCGCCGGTCCCCAGCGCGCCGAACAAGGCGCCGTACCCCGCGGCTCCCAAGCCCAGACGTTGACTGGCGATCAAGGGCAGCAATGCCCACAGTGCTACTCCCGCTGGGATGAACAAGATCACCCTGAGCAGAATCCGGCGTACCACGGGTTCGTGCCAGACATAACGACCGCCAGCCCGGAGTGCTGGCACAAAGCGTTCTGGCGGAGCTTGCGACTCCGCCGGCCGCCGACGCCAGAACAGCAGAACGGTTGCGAGGAAGACAACCGATAGTGCATTCAGCGCAAACACGACCGGTACGCCGGACCAGGCGATCACTAATCCGGCAAGGGCTGGCCCGCCAGCTCGAGCGACGTTGACACCGACCATTTCCAGCCTGGTCGCCGCTCGCAGTTGGCTCCTTGGCACAAGCTCGGGGATCATCGCCTGCCATGTCGGCAGCTGCACTGCTGCGGCGATCGCAATGGCGAAGGTAAAGGCAAGCAGCAGAGCCGGCGGCATCAGTCCGACGGCGGTAAGCACGGTCAGCAGAGCGCCGACGGTGAAAAAGTAGACCTGAACGGTAAAAAGCAGCCAGCGCCGATCGAAGGAATCAGCCAGCACTCCCCCAGGCAGCGCCAGCAGCATGACCGGCAAAGTCATCGCCGCCTGCACCAAAGAAACCAGGGTTGCAGCATTCGGTGCGTCGACCAGTAACCACTGGGCGCCGACGGTCTGCATCCAGGTGCCGATATAGCTGATGAATACACCGAGCCATAGCCAGCGGAAGGCGCGGTTCGCGAGCGGCGCCCACGGTGAAGATTCCACGATTGCCGTACGAGGAGCGGGCGCCTCGGAAACGGCCGGATCCACCGCATCCTCTTCGCCGCGCTGCGTCATTTCACTCCAAGCGACTCCACCTCAGCACACCCTCTCATGGGGAGTGAGGCATCAGTTCGATCGTTGCGGAACCCGCCGCCGGTGTCAGAACGCGGTCGACCATTCCCAGCCCAGCCAAGGTCCGCCTCCGAGATACCCTCGATAAGGCGCCCCACACAATGGCGCCGCCTGCAATGGATCCGTGAAGGAGTCGTCATGGAGATCATCGGAACCATCATCTTCGGAGCAGTGATTGGCGTTCTGGCGCGGATCGTGCTGCCGGGGAAGCAGCCTTACGGCTTCATCGTGACGATTTTGCTCGGGATTGCCGGTGCACTCATCGGGTACTGGCTCTGGGGCCTTCTCGGCGGAGGCAACACGTTTGGAATCGACTGGATCCGGTGGGTGATCAGTGTTGCTGCGGCGGCCATCCTGAGCCTCGGGTACAGCGCGATCACGCGTAGAAGCAGGACCGAGGCCTAATCCGGCGCGCCAAGTTTGCACGCCACGAAGCCGAAGACCGTGATCGCAGCGAAAGCATCGCCGCGATTGGCAGCTTCATAAACCGTCCGTACGGCGCCCTCGGCGACGTCTCGAGCAATGTGCCTTGATGTCATCGATGGCCGCTTGCGGATCGACATCTACACCGCTGCAGCAGGCTCGAACGTGGCGAGCAGGGCTTCAAGTGCTACTTGGTCGGGCCCGACGAATGGGCTTGTTTGCGGTGCGAGCAGCACGGTGTCGAACAGTCGATCGTCTGGTTGCGGTACCGGCGGCAGGTGGCTGCTGAAGACCGCCGAGGCTCCCATGGCCCTGAGCGGATCAACGGTGGTGCGGAAGCGTGCCGGGTCGACGTTCTGCACCCAGGGGCTATCGATTGTTGCCCACAACAGCTGAAGGTCGCGTACCTGATCGCCAACCGCGCGTACGTCGGCGGAGGTCGCCAACTCCAGCGAGGGCATGGGCGCCCCGAAGCAGTCAGAGCTGAACAAGGCGCCGGTTCGCTCGTCGAGGAAGGCGGTGGTGGAGGGACTGTCGAACAGCGGCGGGCGTAAGCACTGCAGCCGACGATCGCCGACGTCGAGGGTCTGGCCGGGGTTGAGCAGGTAGAGCCGGTTGAGTGGCAGGGTCCACTCGGTGGACATGATTCCGAGGCCGAGAAAGGTGGTGATGAGGCGCGCTTGTGGCGCGGCTTGGAGAAGCTTCCACAAACCGCCCGTGTGGTCGCGGTTGGGTGGGTGATCCAGATCCAACGGACGTCGGCTGGATCGAGTACGTGTGCCAGCGCGGCCACGAAATCCTTCTCAGTGGTGCTGAGACCGGTGTCGATGACCACGGGCTGCTGGGCGTGAAGCACGAATGCGTTGACGGGAAGGAAGGGGGGTGCTCCCCGAATCCAGGAACTGGGGCGTAATCGTTGAGGACCGTGACATCACCGATCCGGTGAATCTGCATGGCGCGCTCCTTGCGCTCAGAAGGGGACCCGGATGCTGAGCAGGTCCAAGGGGTGGCCGCCGTCTGGACCGGGGCGGCCGGAGATGACGCGGCAAAAGTCGGCGGCATCCATAACGATCTCTTCACCACCCGTGCCGGAGCTCCAGCTGCCGCCGGCCGGGCCGGTGAGCTGCAGTCGGTAGGGCTGGCCATGGCGGCGGGCCCACTCGGCCACAATGTCTGCGACCAGAACGCCGTCGTGGTCGGCGGTGAGCACCGGCTCTCGATCCGTCGCGCGAGCGAGGTCCAGCCGGTGCATCCATATCGCGAGTAAGGATCACATCGGTGAGGTAGCCGATGGACCATTTTTCCGGTACGCCGTTGATGACCTCTGCCCCCGGCAGAGGTCTGCGGCGTACGAAGCCGGGAACTCGGCGGCGTCCCTTGGCACCACGCGGACCGGCCCGATGCAACTCGGCGCGCAGCTCTTCCGCGCCAAGGTGCTGCCGCTCCCCTACCTGGACCGCGGTCAGCGCATCTACGCTCGCTTGCCCGGGCTGTTGCCGGGCCGTGGCCGCGCGCATTTGGCGTGCCACCTCAAACGGTGTCGAGAAAAGGTTGGTCATACCGACGATGTGGGCAACCAGGTGGCGTACGTCCCAGGCCGAACAGTCGGTGGGCCGGGCCCAGTCTTCGGACTGGAGAGCGTCGACGGCGTCGGTGACGCGCTAGTACTCGGTCCTGGCAAGCCGCGTAGCCGTGGGCCGTTCGATCATTGGCTGGAACACTGGTACCCGGCCAGGCCGTAGTGATCATCATGAGGTGCTCCTCCCGGCGGGGCTCTGACGATGCGACTGTCGAGATTGCGCTGTCCGCCGGTTTTTCTCGGGTGAGTCGGGGGGAAGGCCGAGACCATCGGCCCAGAGATCGATCGTGCGGTCCAGTAGTGCCGACCACCTGGTGCCACCCGGGTCGTTGGCGATCTGCTGATTGATCAGGCCGGCAACGATCGCAGTGAAGATGTCGAAGTCGGATGCATCGGTTAGGCCCAGGTCGCGAAAGATTCGTTCGCCCAGCTCGAATACGCGGACAGCCGGTGCGTAGGATTCCCCGCTCGGTTCGAAACCGGGAATCGTGCGCTGGTTCATGAGCTGATGACGCGCGGGGTTGACGACCGCGAAGTCGAAGAACACGCGCGCAGCTCGGCGGATCGCTGCCCGGGGACTCTGGGAGAGTTCCTCCCACAGTTCCGCCAGCTCGGCGAGCGCGACCTGCTCGTAGTCACTCCAGGCCTGGCCGAACATCGCGTCGTAGATCGCGCTCTTCGACGCGAAGTGGGTGTACAGCGAGGGCGCACGCATGCCTACCCGCTCGGCAAGATCGCGCAAGGTGAACTCCACGAGGCCTTTCTCCTGAGCGAGCTGCCACGCGGCCTCAAGGATCTCAGCGCGAGTTGCCTCACGGCGTTCGGCCACCCTATCGCGCTTAGGTATAACTAACATCGTTAGGAGAATGCATCGGAAACGCGATCTTGTCAAGAGGCGACGCGGCAAGTGCGACCCCGGCCGGAGGCCCCCTACACTGAGGTCGCCGGCAGGACGACAAGTGGCGAGCGTAAGGGTGGATGACGTGGCCAGTACGAGTGATCCGATGAAGGCCTGGTGGGACATGATCGAGCAGTTTCAAAAGGCTGGGGTGGGGTCAAATCCGGCCGAGCTTTGGCAGATGATGTTCGCTCCTATGCAGCAACAGTTGGATCTTCTGCAGAAAGCCTTCGAGGCCCAGACAGAGTTCAATCGACAACTGACCGAGCAAGCATTTGCCCCCATGCGACAGGTGTTCGAGGGCCTGAAACAAGCCGCGAAGACGACTCGCGCAGCTGGAGAGGCCCTGAAGGAGGCCGGAGAGTTGCTCGAAGGGCAAGCAACGGCAATGGATCAAGCCCTGAGTTTCAGCGGCCCGTTCCTCGACCTCACAGCCCCTCCCCGCAAAGGCTCCGCGAAGAAGGCAACGTAGGTATTCGCGGTCGTTGCGACCTGGTCCATGCCGATGTCGTCGCAGCTGCCCAAGCTTTTCGATCGCATGTTTGGTTGCCCTCGACCCGTAGGTGCGAGATCATCACCGTGCCGAATCGGGCCGATCGGCACATTCAACAAGGAGGGCAACTATGAGCGTTTATCGCGTGATCGACGTCATCGGCACGAGCACCACCTCCTGGGAAGAGGCCGCCGCGGACGCGATCAGCACCGCGCGCCAGTCGGTCCGCGACCTTCGGGTCGCCGAGGTCATCAAGCAGGACATTCACGTCGGTGATGGTGGCGAGCTCATCTACCGAACGAAGCTCCAGTTGTCCTTCAAGTACGAGCAGGGATCCTAGGCCCGTCAGGCTAAGGTGCACGGCAGCATCTGCCTGGTCGCTCACAGATGATCATCTAGGTAGTCGGCGGCTACTCGCTTCGGCACGACCATGCGCCAGGCGTCGATGATCAGCTCCCGCATCTCAGTCCGGTCGATCGCCTCCAGCCACACTTGGACCCAGTTGTAACGCAGGTCGGACTGAATCGGCATGAAGAACTTGTCCGGATGGGCGGCGATCAATGCCGCGCGCTCGTCCTTCGGAAAGCCGAAGCCCATCGAGAGCTCATCCCGGCTAAGTGCGACGTAGACGATCCGGCCCACCCGAAACTTGACCTGATCCCGGACCAGTGCCTCCTCGGTGCGCGGCAACGACAACGCAACGCTTCGGATGTCATCTGCGGTCACCATCGCGCTGCTACCGCCCGATCCCGACTAGTGATGGTTCACATTACGTCCCTCTGCTGTAGCGCGCCGCGAGCGCCTCACCACCACCAATTTCTGACCAGTGCGGAGTTTTAATGCGGATCTGGTGACCGGAGGACCGAATATCCGACCAGTGCCGACTTTCGGA
>JBKPEY010000530.1:0-4999 GCA_046744405.1 Actinomycetota bacterium | reverse complement strand
CCCAGCTGGTCAGCAGCGTATTCGGTGATTCCCACCCGGACACTGTTGCCATTGCCGCTGCGCACCCATTCGTGCTCAGCTGAGTACTTCAAATCTTCGGGATAGTCCGACATCAAGCTCCTCAAAATCACAGTGTCGCCGCTGGTTGGGTCACCGAGGCGTCGGCTCCGCTGACGCGGGCCGAGCGTACTGATTTTCACTGGCCGCGTGCAAGGACTCGATCACGACCCGGTTCTGTTGCTCGATCTGCACCTGCCCCCCGATCCGTGGTCCGGTTATTTCTGACACGATCCCGCCGCGGAACCGCGCAGCCTCCTCCAGACTGTGCGGTTCTCCAATCACCTCCATCGTGATGGGACGGGTAACCGGCTTGCCGTCGATAACTAACCCATGCCCATCGGAGCCAAACCACGTCGATGCGACGACGCGGATCGTGTTGTTCACCTCGATGACTTCAGCGCCGGCATCACGCATCTCCTCGACAGCATCGAGTAGCACGCCAGCATCGACGGCTGCCTTCGGATCGGCGATCCGCATCCGGATTCCTGGACCTTCCGCGGGAGCGGTGCCGGCGAGAATCGACAACTCGGACAGGTGCTTTTCGGCTTCCTGTCGAGCCACCCGCTGAGTATCCGCGCCTGACTGCAGGTTGCTCCGGGTCTGTTCGAGCTGGGTGATCTCGCCCTCGAGTCGGCGCGACTCTGAGCTCAGTCCATCCAGAAGCTGAATTAGATCTTCGCGGCGAGCCGATGCGTAGGTGTCATCGGTCGCGTTGCTGCGAATCTGCATGGCACCGGCCGCACCGACGACGAACAAGATGACGGCCGCCAAGATCTGTCCCCGTCCCGGATGTATCAGGGATGCGCGAAGCCGGGATCGAGTGCTTCGGGCAGTCTCAGGCCCATCCTCTGCGGTCTTCGTTGCCGGCGGAGCTGCCGACACCTCAGGGGCGTCGGAGGTTGGTGACTGATCCTCGCCAATTAGCCTCCGCTGGCTGCGCCGAAGGGAACTGATGCGTCGAGACACCCCACTGTGCGGCCGACTGTGATGTCGCCGATGCTTGGGCGGTTCCTGTGCCGAATGATCGAGGGGCTGGTTGTCAGGCATGGAACAGCGCCCGCCTAATCGCGGCAGCATTTGTGAAGATGCGGATGCCGAGGACGACAACGACCCCAGTTGCCAACTGCGAGCCAACGCCAATCTGATCGCCAACGTAGACGATCGCGGCCGCAATCAAGACGTTGGAGATGAAAGACACGATGAAGACTCGATCGGTGAATATGCCTTCCAAATAGGCCCGGAAGGCGCCGAACAGCGCGTCCATCGCTGCGACGATAGCGATGGGGAGATACGGCTGGAGGAACTGGGGAATCGATGGCTCCAGGACAACGCCGATGACGATCCCGGCGAGCAGACCGAACAGCGGGATCATGAGGCCGCCCTCCCCGCATGACGGAGCACAATGCCAGGATCGGCGGCCAGATCGAGCTGCTTCACGTTACTGATCTCGTATCTCATTCGCCGGTTCTGGGCCAGGTCATTCCACCACGCGCCCGCCGAAGACTCAACAAAACCGGCTTGCAGTGTACGGACATCCCCTATCGCTTCCACCCGATATGGCCGGGTCAAGGACCGGTAATCGACCGTGATGGCATCACCGGCACTTCGTATTGCCGTGACATTGGACAGCCGATGCCCGTTGATGGAGATCGCCTCCGCACCGGCCTGCCAGAGCCCGTTGACCAGCACTTGAAGATCAATGTCGAGTACCCGGTCCCGGGCGTCGGCTGCTGCCGACGGCGAGTCGTCCACCACGATCAGTACGCCGGCACCCGTTACGGCAGCATTGCCGACGAGCGGATCGAGCATGCTGATCTGTGATTCCACGAGTCGTGCCGCGTCATCGTCGCCTAACGCTGCGGCGCGCAGCGTTGCAATGTCCTCTGTCAGGGAGGTCACTCTGCCGCGGAGCTCATCCTGCTCATGTTCGGCAGTGTGGATGCGACTGATCAGCTCGGAACGCTCCGACTGCAGTGCAGGCGCGGTACGCGTAGTCTGCAGTGCTGCCACTGCGAAGAGCGCGCCGATGATCATCGCCAGCACCCCGAGCTGCCACCGTCCTCGGTGGGAAGGCTTACTTCCAGCCGAAGCGGTAAGCGCATAGTCCGGATCGATGGGCTGCCGGATGATCTGATTGAGCAGGTCCATACTGGCGTCCGGCGCGTGACCGGGCGCAGCCTGTGGTGGTAGCGGTGATGTCGCGGAGCTTGGCAGCTGGCTGTGACGTTGTGTCCGGCGCCGCGCCGACATAGTCGTCATCCGGTTGAAGAAGATGCTTTCCGGCGGCTAGCCGGTCAGACCGCGATGGCTGTGGCGATGGCTGGGGCGGTCGACGGGTGGCATAGCGCGCACAAGCCGAACAGTTTGGGCTATGTAGAGTCCTCCGGCATACCAGTACAAAGCTGTACCCCAGATGGCGAACGCCCATCCCAGGACCCAGGCGAGCTCCAGCCAGCCCTCCTCACCGTAGCCCAGCAGCACCAGCGGGAACGCGTACAGCAAGCTGAAGGTGGCGGCCTTCCCGAGGAAGTGCACCGGCAGCGAGGAAAAGCCCCTGGTCTTCAAGATTGGTACCAGGCAGGCGATTACGACATCACGTCCAATGACGATCGCGACCAGCCACCACGGGATGATCCCTCGCAACGCCAGTCCCAGCAGCACCGCGAGGATGTAGAGACGATCTGCGATCGGATCTAGCATCTGGCCGATCCGAGAGGTCTGATGCCAGGCTCGTGCCAGATGGCCGTCGAGCCAATCGGTGAAGCCGCCGAGGGCTAGTACGAGAACGGCCAGGCCATCCGCCTGGGGCCCGATGATCAGCCACAGCACGACAGGGGCGCCGGCCAGCCGCAAGAAGCTCAGCAGATTAGGCAAGGTCCAGATGCGGTCGGTGTCATACAGCGGAACGCTTCGGGAGATGACCGGCGCTGCTGGATCTGCAGCAACTGCGATCGGTTCTGGAGAGTCCTGCGGTACGCCAGTAATCCAGGTCTGCCCCTCACTACCTGTCACAGGGCCAGCCTAGTTCTCGGCTGCTCGCACTATGACCGGTTGCACCGCTTCGCCGACCGGAGCTCTAGACGCGTAACTCCCCGACGAAGGAGCCGAGTGCAGCGGGCCAGCCGTCAGAGTCCAGATTGACCCGTCTGCCATTTCGAAGGGCCGAGGTGCTGCGGCCCGCCCTGCCAGCTGCAGGGCTCGTACGGTGTATCGACGCCGCAGCGACAAGACGGTAGCCACTGCATCGTTGTGCACCCGGCGACAGATACTGGCGCGAGCTCGCTCGGACTCGAGCCTGCTGGAACCTGCTGGAAGCCTCGGCCCGATCGCATCAAGGACATTGCTCAGGTCGCTTTCGGCGCGCTCTCGATCGCCACGGGACAGATTTGGTTCCAGAGCGGCGTTTGCCGCATCGGAGACCAGAAGAGCGGTCGCCGGATCTATGCCGGGTGTCAGAACGAGCTCGAGAGCACGCGAGGCGCGTCGTACCAGCGCTGCGTCGAGGGCAGCCCAGGTTCGCTCCGCGCGGACGTTGGCCCGGTCCACCCGGGTGGCCAGCCAGGTAATGCGCCAGCCCATGATCAAGGCAACGATGATCGCCAAGGCCAGGATCTCGACGGTGATCATCCGATACTCATGTCAGCCCAGTGAGCAGGCGCCGCGGAAAGCGCCGCCCGGTAAACCGCGACTACCGTTGCGCCCACGACCGACCAGTCATAGCGCCGTGCGGCTTGTTGCGCTCGTGCCGTGCGTAGCGGGTTGGGCTGGTCAAGAACCCGTAGCACCGAAGCGGCGAGCGCAGCGGAGTCGCCAGCGGCGAAGACCTCGCCAAGCTGGCCCCCGTCTTGTTGTGAACCAAGAACGTCGAGGAAAGACGGAAGCTCCGAAGCAACGATCGGCACCCCGCTTGCCATGGCCTCGAGGAGCACGATGCCGAAGCTTTCTCGAGCGAGGTGCGGAGCAACGAAGACATCGGCCGAGCCCAAGAGGGCGATCTTGGCCTCGGTACTGATCACGCCCAGACTGCTACACCACTCGGGCAGCGGACGGTTTCCCTGGCCGGCAACGACGACTTCCAGATCAGGCCGAGTTTTCATGATCAGCGGAACAGCGGCCAGCAATACGTCGAGGCCTTTGCGCGGCTCGTCCAGCCGACCAAGAAAGATCAATCTCGGATGATCAGCGCGCATCTCGCGCAGCCGGGCAAAGTCGTCGAACTCGATGCCATTGGGGATGACCACCGCGTCTCGACCCAAATGCTGCACGACGACATTGCGTGCCGATTCTGATACCGCGATGCTCGCATCGATCTTTTCGACCGCTCCCCTCAGCACGCCACCCGCCAACTGCATGGACCGCGATCGTGGCATGGCGGCATGGAAAGTAGCCACCACTGGCTGTTCGGCTGCCCACAGGGCGAGTAGGGAGATGCTGGGGGTTATCGGTTCGTGGATATGGAGCACGTCAAACCTGCCCTTGCGCAACCAGCGGCGTACCCGTGCAGCACTGAAAGGCCCGAAGTTCACCCGGGCCACAGACCCGTTGTAGCGAACCGGCATGGCGGCCCCAGCGCTGGCAAATTCGACACTGGCAAAGTCGGTGACGTCGAGCCTTTCGGTCGCAGATCCGAGATCCCCCGGAGCCAAGACATACGGCCGGTGACCGGCGTGGCGCAGATAGCGCGCAAGGCCCAGGACATGATTTTGTACGCCGCCGGGCACGTCGAAGGAGTAAGGGCACACAATTCCGACACGCAGCGAGGTGCCCGGGCCGGTCACCGGGCTTCCTCAACAGGCGTGTCGTGATTTATGAAGAACGGCTGCATCATGTGCCAGTCTGCTGGCTGTTTGGCGATCGTGTGGGCAAAAAAGTCAGCAACGTCCTGCATCATGGCGACCAGGCCCTCACGTCCCGGGCGTGGCGGGATCTGGTTGCCGAT
>JBKPEY010000076.1:0-1841 GCA_046744405.1 Actinomycetota bacterium | reverse complement strand
GGCGAGCACCCGGTCGAAGTCCGGCGATGACACCCAGTCGAAGACCAGGTCGTCGATGTCAGGCAGCGCAGTGGCGCAGAAGTCGAGATACCGCTCCTTCTCGAAGTGCTCATCAGCGAGGTGCTGATAGCGAACGAGCTTGGCCTCGTAGTCCAGATCTGGATCGTCGGCAACCGCGAACCACGGCTCGTCGTCGACATGCATCTTGGCGCGACGTCCAGTCGCTGCACAAAACGCGGTCCACTTGATCAACGACTTCATCGCCCAGGGAAAGTAGTAGTGCAGCGATGTCACAGCGACATCGGGACAGGCGTTGGCGTAGTCGATAGGTATCACGGTGTCGCCTTGCACCAACATCTCGCAGGAGTTGAACTCCCAGCGGAAGAAGGCATTCACGGTCTGGGTGATCGTGGTCGTCTCGCGACCCACCTCGGGCGAGAGAAATTCATGATCAACCGCGTAGCGCTCGTGCATGGGCAGATCTGGACGGAAGTGCATCACCATCGTCTCCGGCCCGATGGTCAGCGCCCGTGCGAACACGTCGTAGGGCTCAACTGATTTCTGTAGATGCATCAGCATCTCGCCGGAGTCGTCGTACGCGGCCATCAGCTCGGCCTGGTTGCGGACCTTCGAGACTCCCCGCCAGCCGCCGCCGTCAAATGGCTTCATGAACAGCGGGTAACCCATCTCATCGGCGATTGCGGTGAGATCGAAGTGATCGTTGTAGTTGCGGGAGGTGTACGCCCAACGCACGTTGTCGATCGGGTTCTTGTAGGGCACCAGGACCGTGTCCGGCACGTTCATGCCGAGCCGCATCATGGCGCAATACGCCGAATGCTTTTCCATTGACTGGAAGGTGAAAGGGGAATTCATCAGGTAGACGTCGTCCATCAGCGCCACCTTCTTCAACCACTCGCGGGGGTGGTAGTACCAGTAGGCGAGCCGGTCGATGACTACCTGATGTCTGGCTTGGTCGCGCAGGTTGAAGGGGTGGATGCGTACCCGCTCAGTATCGAGAACATGATCAGCGCCTGCGTAGCGGAAGACGCCGAGCCGAGTGGCGATCGCTTCAAAGGCCTGCGGCCAGTCCTCCTCGGCGCCGAGCAGCAGCCCAACCAAGTGGCGATTCACAGACACGCTCAACCTCCCTCATTGATCGGACCATCTCCTCCTGTCACCCGATACTGGCCTGGCTTGATACCGCCCGCAAGGTGTCGGGAATGCTGAGCCCGTCGCGTTTCAGCTCCAGCTCGGCCAGCTTGTTGATCACCTCCCGATCACGTGCCAGCCACGCTTTAACGGGGTCATCGCTGATCTCTGCCAGCACGTAGAGCGGCTGAGCGGCCATGGCCCGGAGTGCGAAGAGGTCGAGATCGGCAAGAGCGTCCAGGAAAACCTGGGATGCCCGAGCCTGCCGATAGAACCGGATCCGGCGAGGCAACCAGAATGCGATCACAATCGTTACCGGGATGAGAAAGACGAGCCAGCCGACGAGCAGCGCCAGCCGTTCGATGCTGACAACCTGCTCGTTGGCAGAGGTGATCAAGTTGCCGAGGGTTACCGAGGCAGCATCGAGCGGACGTCGTAGTTGCTCTCCTGCGACCGGCACTTTGGCCGCTTCGGTCGCTGCCTCGCGAAAGTTCTCGGCCAATCGTGTCGCCGTCCGCGCAGTTTCTCGTGCCGGTATCGCCAATACCTCGATCACTCGGTGGACAAAGATTCCGACAATTGCCCAACCCACCGTCCAGAGCAGAACGAAACCATCCCCGAACAGTTGGCCGATCATCTTCGCTGGACGTTTAGCGTAGATGCCCATGGCCGCGACACTACCCATGGTTGCC
>JBKPEY010000639.1:0-4339 GCA_046744405.1 Actinomycetota bacterium | reverse complement strand
CAGAGCATCGCGGTGCTGCAGATCTCTAGCGGCACGCTCCGATCGACAGCCAGCCCAGGTGTCGCTACCACCTCGCTGGACGTCGGCGGCCGGTGCGCAGCAGCGGTGCTCAGCTTCCCCGACCGACCTGCCGCATTGGCACTCCTCGACCTCGACCGCGACGCCTGGGACATCGTGAGGTCCTCCTTCAAGATCAGCATCCCCATTGATGCCATATCACTGGCTCGACGAGTCAGTTGGACGTCTGAAGGCCGTGAGATCCACGGGTATTTCTATCCGCCGGTGAACACGAACTGGCAAGCGCCAGCGGGCACTTTGCCACCCATGATCACGCTCATCCACGGTGGTCCCACTGGCTTCGCTTCGCCTGAATTCAAGATCGGATATCAGTTCTGGACGTCTCGTGGCTTCGCGATTCTCGACGTCAACTACAGCGGCAGCGCCGGCTTCGGCCGGGAGTACCGTGATCGGCTAAAAGGCCGCTGGGGCGTCGTCGATGTGCACGATTGCATTTCGGGCACCCTGGCGATGGGAACCGAACGGCTCGCCGATCCAGCTCGGCTGGCCATCCGAGGTGGCAGCGCCGGTGGGTTTACGGCGTTGGCGGCGCTTACCATGTCAAACGTCTTCAATGCCGCGATCAGTCAGTACGGCATCGCTGACTTGGAAGCGCTCGCTAAAGACACCCACAAGTTCGAGTCGCGCTACATCGACAGCCTGATTGGGCCATATCCGGAAGATCGGCACCTGTACCTTGAACGCTCACCGATCAACCATCTGGATCAGCTTTCCGCGCCAATCCTGTTACTGCAAGGCACCGAAGACATGGTTGTGCCTCCCGAGCAGGCGGAGATGCTGGCCGCCGCAGCGCGTCGCAGAGGGCTGCCGGTTGCCTTGATCATGTTCGAGGGCGAAGGCCACGGCTTTCGGAAAGCCGAGACGATCAAGGCAGCAATCGAGGCGCAAATCTACTTCCTGGGCCGGATGTTCGGATTCGAACCAGCAGATCAGGTTCCGCCGATTTCAATCGATAACTTGAGTAGTTGAGCAACTGGCTTTGCTGGCCTAATCAAGATCGGGTTGCCATGGCCGGAGACGGGGCAGCCAGGCCCGCACGGCGCGGCGATAGCGCTCGTATTGATCTCCGTAGCGCTCCAGCAAGACCGGCTCCTCGTACCAGCGGACGAATGTAGCTGTTGTCGCCCAGATCGCAGCGGCGTACAGGAGCAAGCCAACCGAGCCAAAGATCAACGCCTGTCCGAGGATGGCCGTCACTACCGCGAGATACATGGGGTTGCGGACGAAGCGGTAGTCGCCGCCAACGACCAACTGCTCGGTCGGAGCCACCGGTGCCGGCGTACCGCGACCCTCGGTCACAAATCGTGCGAAGGCACGAAGCAGTACCACGATTGCGAGCACCAGGAGTACGCCGCCTATGGCCATCCGGATGATGGCCAACGGTGACAAAGGTCCGCGGATCTGCCATCCGCTGATGAGCCAGGGCACCAGCCCGGCAACCACGCCCGGCGCGGCGGCAAAGAAGACGGCGCTACCAAGCGCAGCCGCCGATCTCTGCATGAGAAAGAGCCTAGGTCGGCAGCCACTCGGTATCCGGCGAAGATCTGGGCCCGAAGATCGCCTGACCGATCCGTACGGTGGTCGCCCCGTACTCGATTGCCAGTTCAAGATCACCTGACATGCCCATGGACAGTTCGTCGTAACTGCCCGCGCAATCACCACGACCTTGAAGCCGCCGTTGCAGGTCGCGCATGCGTTCGAAGCAGGCCCGGATCTCCCGCTGGTCATCCGATAACACCGCCAAGGTCATCAGACCGCGCACTCGCAACGTGCCATACGCCTTGAGCGCAATGGCGAACGGCTCCACCTCGTCGGGCGGCAAGCCAAACTTCTGGGGTTCACCCGATGAGTTGACCTGCAAGAAGACGTCCAGGCCGCGGTCCTGATCCTCCAAGGCCTGGTCAAGCGCAGCAGCTATCCGAATGGTGCTCAGTGCGTGAAACTCCGACGCAATGGATGCGACCTGCCTGGCCTTGTTTGTCTGTAGATGGCCAATGATCGCCCACTTGAGGTCGGGATGATCGGCGAAATGCCGAGCCTTGTCCGTCGCCTCTTGAACCCGGTTCTCACCGAATAGCCGAGCGCCGGACTCGTAGGCCTCCGCGATCAACTCCATGCTCTGGCCCTTGCTCACCGGTAACAGGCGCACCTCGCTCGGATCGCGCCCTACTCGAGTGCACGCCGACTTGATACGAGCCTCAACCGCGGCCAGGTTTTCCGCCACGCTCCCCATGCCTGCACCTTAGTCTCGCCCGCCCGTTGCCGGGTGAGTTGTATGAGGTCGACGACTTTACGGCCAGCGGGCGCCGAGAGAGATCATGCCGAGCGCCGCAAGAATTGCGAAGCCCAGTCCGAAGCCGGCATAGCGAGAAGTGACCTCACGATCGACCTTCTCCTTGCCGACCGAGCTCCCGATGTCTCGGTAAACCTCCTTGAGCTCCCCTGCCGAGGATGCCGTATAGGCCTCGCCACCGCTGATCTTGGAAACGCGCGCCAGTTCAGCACGATCCACGGGGACCGGCTCACGCCTGCCGCCGATGTCGATGTATCCATCAGGGGTTCCGTAAGCGATCGTGTAAATCGGGACGGATTGGGCTCTTGCCGCCGTGGCGGCTTGATCAGATGGCCGGCCCACCTGGGTCTTACCGTCACTGAGTAGGACAATTCGCGCAGGCGCAACGGCTTTCGGATTGTCAGGATCGGGCGGCACCTGGGCGAGTGCGGCCAGCGAGGTGTAAATGCCCTCACCGATAGCGGTGGAAGCCTGAGGACGTAGGGATCGGATTGCCGCGGTGACCGAGCCTCGATCGAGGGTTGGTGGCACCAGAGTGGTCGCAGTGCCGGCGAAGGTCACTAGCGCAACGTTGAACTTCGGCGGCAGTGACGTCACGAACTGCTCGGCTGCAGCCTTGGCCGCGTCCAATCGGTTGGGATCTACGTCCTTGGCTTCCATGGACAACGAGACGTCGATGGTGACCACGATGGTTGCTCGCTCCCGCGGCACCGAGACCTGATCTTTCGGTTTGGCAAACGCCAGGGTCAAGGTCAGCAGGCTAAGTATCGACAGTCCGACCGCCAGGTGCCGCAACCACGTACGATCTCGCGGAATCACCAGGTCGAACATGGTCTTGCCCATTTGCTTGCTGCGGTTCCGCTTCCGCTGCACCATCCATAGGTACAACAGCACCAGCAACGGGATCAGCAAGAGCAGCCAAAGGCGCTGTGGAGCAAGAAATGACAGGAGCGGAATCATCACGGCCACTTCGCTCCGAGGGAGATGGCGCCGAGCGCTGCAAGGACGGCCAGAGCCAAGCCATAGCCGGCAAACCGAGCGGTGACCTCGCGGTCGGCTTTCTCATAGCCAACATCAGATCCGATGTTCTCGTACACCTTCTTCAGCTGATCAGCAGTGGCCGCGGCGAAGTACTCACCGCTCGTTGCCGCAGCGATCTGCTTCATCTCCTCGTGGTCGACCGGAACCGGCTCGCGCTTGCCCTCGAGATCTACATAACCGTTTTCCGTGCCGTACGCGATGGTGTAGACCGGCACCTTCGCCGCTTTCGCCTCCGCGGCCGCCTGCTGCGGCGCGCGACCGCTGGTGTTGAAACCATCGCTGAGCAGCACGATGGCGCCTGGTGCAATCGAATTCGGATTGTCCGGATCCTTCGGAGCCTGCTGCAAGGCACGAAGGGCGGTCGTGATTCCCTCACCGATCGCGGTCGAATCCTGCAGCTGGATGCTGTTGATCGCGTTTTCCACCGTGTGGTGCGCAGTGGTCGGCGGCACCAAGATCGCGCAGGATCCAGCCATCGAGACCACCGATACGTTGTACTTCTCAGGCAGCTTGCTCACGAAGTCGATTGCCGCCTGCTTGGCAGCATCCAGCCGCGTCGGTTTGACGTCGGTGGCCTGCATGGACTGCGAGGCGTCGATGACCATCACGACCGTGGCGCGCTCCCGCGGGACATCGACTTGGGTCTTCGGTCGCGCGAAGGCCGCCGTCAATGTGATCAGGCTCAACAGCGAAAGCGCGACAGCGAGATGACGCCGCCATTGGGACTGCTTGGGCACCACGACATCGAGCATCGAGGTGTTGGTGAACCGCATGCCACGGCGGTTTTTCCGAAGGCTGGCAAAGATGTAGGCCAGGATCAACAACGGAATGACGAGCAAGATCAGCAGCCGATTTGGAGCCATGAACGCGAGCTGCGCAATCACTTGCTGCGGGAGCAGCGACCAACTCATTTCGCCACTCCCTGTG
>JBKPEY010000187.1:0-4680 GCA_046744405.1 Actinomycetota bacterium | reverse complement strand
GCGTAGCGGCCAGTGCCTCCTGGGCGCGGCGCTCTGCCGCCAGCGCCACAGCTAGAGCATCAGCGGGCTCCTTGAACGCAGCCTTTTCGGCGGCGCTCGCGGCCTCGTCGGCGATCGTCAGGATCGTGCCCGCGACGGGACGGGCAACGGAGCGTCTTGCTCCGACAGCCGCTGACCGCAGCAGCGTGGCGATGAGGATGCCCCGCGGCATCGCCTGCAGCGTTTGGAGGTCGTACTCCAGCCTCCGGCAGACGCTGACAAACATTTCGGCGACGATAGCTCCAGAGTTGCCGTGGGCACACAAGATCGCTGCCTGGACAGCTGAGTCCAGGCTGGCCTGCTCGAGGTTGTCGACCGCTTGGGATATCCCGGTCAAGGTCAGCTTGAGGTTCGAGCCAGTATCAGCGTCCGGCACCGGAAAGACGTTGATGGCGTTCAGCGCGTCGGCTGAATCCCTGATGACGCTGGTCGCCCGGCGCAGCCAAGCATCGTAGGCCTCCCAAAGCGTGGGCACATGGCCGGCTGACACGTGACAACCTTATTGGCAAGGGGGACGGCCCCCTTGGACCCCCGCGGGTGTGCGCGACAACCACACGGGAGCACGCCTACGGCAATCGCGAGGCGTTCCGCAATTGGCCTGCGCTGGGGCTGGTCAGGTACTCTTTTCCGGTTGCCCACATCGGGCATCTACACCTTATCGACCAGATCTTGGGAGCGAAGTCCAGTGGCTGCGGTATGTGACGTATGCGGCAAGAGGCCCGGATTCGGCCACAACGTCCCCTGGTCGAAGAAGAAGACCAATCGGCGCTGGAACCCCAACATCCAACGCGTGCATGCGGTCGTGTCCGGTACGCCCAAGCGGCTGAACGTCTGCGCCTCCTGCATCAAAGCCGGCAAAGTAACCCGCTGACCGCACACTTCAGGCTCAGAGTTGAACTAGCCCACCTTCCGGTTGGTTGAGATTTAGCTGCGCGCTGAGCTCGTCGAAGTGCGGCGTGCTTCAAGCTTGGATGACGACGGGAATGATCATGGGCCGGCGGCGGTGGGTGTCGCTTACCCACTTGCCAAGCTGGCGCCGAATTACCTGCTGCAACCGGTAGGAGTCGTCGACGCCCTCCTGCAGCGCCGTCTCCACGGCCGAAACGATCAGCGGGCGTACCTCGTCGAATACCGAGTCATCCCCGACGAAGCCGCGGGCATGGATGTCGGGACCGCTGACGATCTTGGACGCGTGGGTGTTCACTACAGCGATTACCGAAATGAAGCCCTCTTCACCGAGAATCCGGCGGTCGCTCAACGACAGCTCGGAGAGGTCGCCGATCGTCGTACCATCGACGAAGACGTAGCCGGCGTCCACCTTGCCGACGATTCTCGCTTTCCCGCCCTCAAGATCGACGACCATGCCGTCCTCTGCGATGATCGTCCGTTCCGAGGGAACACCAGTGGCGATTGCCAAGTCACCGTTGGCCACCAAGTGCCGGACCTCGCCGTGCACCGGCATGACGTTCCGCGGTCGGATGATGTTGTAGCAGAAGAGCAGTTCGCCGGCGCTGGCGTGGCCAGATACATGGACGAGCGCATTTCCCCTATGGACGACGTGTACCCCGAGTCGGGTCAAGCCGTTGATCACTCGATAGATCGCGCTCTCGTTGCCGGGAATCAGGGAGCTGGCCAGCACGACTGTGTCGCCGCCCTTCAGCTGGATCACCGGATGCTCTCGGTTCGCCATCCGCGACAGCGCCGACAGCGGCTCTCCTTGAGATCCGGTAGAGATGATCACGACATCTTCGGCTGGGTAGTCCTCGATGTCACGCTGCTCGATCAAGGTGTTGCGAGGAACCTTGAGGTAGCCGAGTTCTCGAGCCACCGTCATATTGCGCACCATGGACCGCCCGACGTAGACGACCTTGCGCCGATGACTTACCGCGGCGTCTAGGACTTGCTGCACCCGGTGTACGTGCGATGCGAAGCAGGCCACGATGACCCGCTGCCGACTGGCCGCAAATACCCGTTCCAGGGCAGGACTGATGTCTCGCTCAGGCGTTGTAAGGCCAGGAACTTCCGCATTGGTCGAGTCGATCATCAGCAAGTCCACGCCCTCTTCGCCGAGTCGGGCGAAGGCGCGTAGATCGGTGACTCGTCCATCCAGCGGCAATTGATCCATCTTGAAGTCGCCGGTATGCAAGATCAGGCCGGCCGAAGTGCGTACGGCGACGGCCAGGGCATCGGGGATCGAGTGATTGACCGCGATGAACTCGCACTCGAACTTGCCGATCGTGATCTTGTCACCGTCGGTGACCACCCGCTGCGGGACGTTGCGCAGTTGGTGCTCGCGCAGCTTTTCCGCGAGCAGCGCCAGCGTCAGCTTGGATCCGATGAGTGGAATATCAGGCCGCTGCCGTAGCAGGTATGGCACAGCGCCAATGTGATCTTCATGGCCGTGAGTAAGGACCAGGCCGATGACATCGCCGAGGCGCTCGGTAAGCGCATCGAAGCCCGGCAAGATCAGGTCAACGCCAGGATGATCGTCTTCGGGGAACAAGACTCCGCAATCGACGAGCAACAGTTGGCTGTCGAACTCGATGACGGCCATATTGCGGCCGACATCGCCCAGACCCCCCAGTGAGACGACGCGCATTGCGTTCGGAGCCAGCAAGGGCGGGATTTGCAAGCTACCGGCGGCCACGTGAGGAAAGGGTACAGCCAGATAGCATCGCGGCCGTGGGCACCGCTTCCGATGGACCGATTGCGGCCTCCGTACGCCTCGCGTGGCCCGCCGAGGCGGCAACCATCGCCGAGCTGCAACGGCGTTCCTGGGCCACCCAATGGCCAGCCGATCTTGCAGAGTCGATGCTGACCTCGGTGTCTCTGGCTGAGATGGTCGATTCCTGGCGTACGGCGATCGAACGACCGCCAGAGGCGAGATTCCGCGTACTGGTCGCAACCGACGGCGAGCGAGTGGTCGGTTTTGCCACCACCATGCCGAGTCAGGATGACGACGCCAACCAGGGTAAGGAGGGTGCAATCGATCAGTTCGTGGTTGATCCGCCCGCCCAACATCAAGGACATGGATCCCGGCTACTGAATGCCTGCGCCGACACGCTGCGGGCGGACAGCTTCGACGTAGCCTCCTGCTGGGTGAATGCGGCCGACGACAAGCTGCGAAGGTTCCTCACCGCGGCAGGCTGGGCTGCCGATGGGGCAAGTCGGGAGATTGGCCCCGAGGACGAATCCATTCGCCTCAAACAGGTTCGATTACACACCAGCCTCGAGGGTGGATGACGACCACTCGCTAGGAGGACACTGTCAGATTGTCGCCGACAAGATCGACATGCACACCGTCTTCGGCGGCGGTGATCCTGGTGACCGTCATGCCGAGCGGCATGCCCTTCAGTGGGATCGGGTTGAGCAGCGCCGCCAACAAGGCTTGAGAACTGAACTCGGGCAGGTTGACGCCAGCGACCGAGATCTTCGCATCGCTCAGTGTCATGGCTTGCTCCTTGACGTCCAGTCGTGGCGTACCGCTGACTACGGCTTCGACGTCGCGGCCGAGAACTCTGGTCTTGATCACGAGCTCTACCCGGCCATCGCGGCTGTAGGTCATCGGTGCACCAGCGAGTGCGGACAGCTTCGGGTAGTCCAGCAAAGCGGTACCCTCGGCGTGACTGATGGTCATCGTTTTGAACCAGTCATCGGTCATTACGTCGCTGAGAACAAGATCGGCGTGCGCCAGGCTGAGCAGCGCCTCATTTGTCGCGCCGATCTGATCAGCCAGGATGTGCACCCGGTCGATGGAACGAGACGCGACCTGAGTGAGGAACGGAAAACCTTCGATGTCGACCTGAGGTGGCTGGGGCGTTCCGAGGCGCGGTTGCAGCGCTGCCGCGGCTCGCTGCTCGGCGCGGTGCTCGGCGAATCGATCACCGAAGTACAGTCCTGCAGCAAACAGCGCAAGAACGAGCACGATGATCGATATCGCGACCAGCGGGAAGGCTCGCCCGAGGCGCGGCCGCAGCACGGTCACCTCACCGGATCCCAAGTATGGGTTCAATTCCAACGGTGAGGCCCGGCCTACTGCTGATCGCGCGAATTGCAGCGATCACGCCCGGCATGAAGGAGATTCGATCGAGCGAATCATGCCGGATGGTCAAGGTCTCACCTTCGGCACCGAACAGCACCTCCTGGTGCGCAACCAGGCCACGCAATCGGACGCCATGGACCCGGATCCCGTCAACCTGGGCGCCTCGAGCCCCGGGAAGTTCTCGGACAGTTGCGTCCGGTGGCTGCGAAAGGGAGGCTGCTATACGCGCGGCCGCAATCTTGCGAGCCGTGTTCGCTGCGGTACCCGATGGGGCATCGGCCTTTCCGGGGTGATGAAGCTCAATGACTTCGGCGCTCTCATAGAAGGGGGCCGCCTGCTCAGCAAAGCGCATCATGAGCACCGCTCCAATAGAAAAGTTGGGTGCCACCAAGACGCCAACACTGTCACGATCAGCGAGGCTCTGACGAAGCTCATCGAGTCGCTCGTCGGTGAACCCAGTGGTGCCGACGACGGTGTGGATGCCACGCTCGATACACCAGGAGATGTTGTCCATCACCGCGTCGGGGTGAGTGAAATCGACGATCACTTCCGCGGCTTCGGCGGGTGCGCGATCTTCGTCGAGGTCGATTGCTGCAACA
>JBKPEY010000144.1:0-1709 GCA_046744405.1 Actinomycetota bacterium | reverse complement strand
TGGGCGACTGTGCTGCTGCCGGCTGGACCACCCTCGGAGCCGGCCGCCGGGCCGCAGTCAACGGTTTATGTGCCCCGGAGGTGCAGGGCGGCAAGGTAACCGACTGGGCTGCGCGAGAGGCCGCTGCTGCTGCGCGACGCGGTGACGCGCAACTCGGCACACTCGCCGGATCAGTCCAAGGATGCGTTGCGGCGGTCGGTCCGGGTGCCGCCCTTGCCGCAGCGAAGCCGAATGGGAGTGTGGCCGGCTATTCGTCGGCAGAGGAGTTCCTCGCGAACGGCATGCAGTCCACGTGCCCGATCACGATCGTGGACGCCGGACCCCTCTCCGATCAGATCATCACTGAGCTGGCCAACCGCAGAGACATCACACTGATCGTGACCGGTGTGGGACCGGATGCCGGCTCGGACGACCCAAGCCTGCAGGTGATCTACCGGCTCGGCACCACGCTGCCTGGCTGGCTTACCTCGGCCAGCACTCGGCGCGACGGAATTGTGACGTTGACCGACCTGACCCGTACCTTGATCGAGTTTGGCAGCCCTGAATCATCGGCCGCCGTTGATGGTTCGCCCTTTGGGGTCTACAACGCCGAGCTGTCTGTCGACGGAATTGATGCGAAGATCAACTCGGTTGCGGCGCTCTCCGATGCCGCACCGATTGGCTACCTGACAGTCGGTCTGCTCGGCGCCGCGCTTTTCGTGATCATGGTGATTCGGGTGCTGCGGGGCCAATTCGGCTTACCCAAACTGATCTTGACGCTGGGCGGGATTCTGCTTGCCTCGATGATGCTCACCGGGGCGCTGCCCTGGCAATACAGCAGCTCGCCGGGATTATTCGTCAGTATCCTCGTGTGCGGTTGGTTGGCGATTTTGACGGTGCTTGCCCTGTTAGTCGGCCGGATCGTCGACGTACCCAACATCATCGCAGCCACTGCACTGACCGTTGCGGCATTCACCATTGACGCCGCACTTGGCGCGGTCTTGCAGCCAGGCTCCCTGCTCAACTCGCGACCGATCTTCGGCTTGCGCTGGTATGGCTTCGGGAATGTGACCTTCGCCGCGTACGCCAGCGCAGGGCTGCTGCTGGCCGGTTACATCGCTCATCGGTGCCTGACAACTGATCGACGGGGTAGGGCTGTCGCCGCCGTCGCTGTTATCGGCTTCGGCATCGTGATCTGCGACGGCTGGCCGTCCATGGGCAGCGACTTCGGCGGGGTGATTGCGCTGACCCCGGCGGTGCTGTGGCTGATGCTGGCGCTATCGGGGATCAAGCTCACCTGGCCGAAGCTGCTAGCGATCGGTGGCGCGGCGGTGCTCGCGGTCACAGTGATCTCGGTCCTTGATTGGCGCCGGGGACCCGATCGGCGTACTCATCTGGGCAACTTCGTGCAGCGGATCATCGATGGAGATGCGCTGGATGTGGTCAGTCGCAAAGCGGTCGCCTCCGCACAGACCTTCGTGTCCATCATGGGCATCGCATCGCTGCTGATCGGCGTCGTGCTCTGGATTGTGATCTTCAGATACGTGATCCCGCGGATCTCACCGGGGTTCACGACGGTGCGCAGCACCGTCATTGCTGTGCTTATTGTTGCCATCGTGGGCACCCTGCTGAACGACGGCGGCATCAGCGTCTGGCTCACCGCAACGGCGGAGGTGACCACAGTGCTGGGCTGGTTCTGCTTCGACTGGGCCGAACGCAACGATTGGACT
>JBKPEY010000017.1:0-1345 GCA_046744405.1 Actinomycetota bacterium | reverse complement strand
CCGATGCCCTCCGGGCGCTGCGCCGTGCGGGCCGTACGGTCAAGCTCCTCTACACCATTCCCAACTACCACAATCCCGCCGGCGTCACTCAGTCTCTGGATCGGCGGCTGGAGTTGCTGCAGCTCGCCGAACGGGCCGATCTGCTTGTGGTCGAGGACAATCCGTACGGGCTACTCGGCTTCGACGGCGAGCCGATCCCGGCGCTGCGCTCGCTCAACGAGCGTCAGGTGATTTACCTGGGCTCGTTTTCCAAGACATTCGCACCCGGCTTCCGGGTCGGCTGGGTGCTCGCGCCGCATGCCGTACGCGAAAAGCTGGTGCTCGCCCAGGAAGCGGCGACGCTGTGCCCACCGGTTTTTTCACAGTTCGCGGTGGCGGCCTATCTGGCCAACCACGACTGGCGGGGACAGATCAAGGTCTTCCGGGAGATGTACCGGGAACGACGGGACGCGATGATCAGCGGACTCACCAGTCACATGCCGGCCGGTACGACATGGACCTACCCGGAAGGCGGCTTCTTTGTCTGGCTGACGTTGCCACCAGGAATTGACTCCCACGCTATGCTGCCGCGTGCGGTTACGGCCCGCGTCGCGTATGTGCCGGGAACCGCGTTCTATGCGGATGGCTTTGGCAGCCGTCATATGCGGTTGTCGTACTGTTTCCCCACGCCAGAGCGCATCATCGAAGGCACCCGCCGACTTGGTGAGGTGCTGGAGTACGAGGCGAGGATGCTTGAAATCTTCGGTACCGCCGTTGAGTCGGAGAACGATCGTCGCGCACTCGGACCACGTGAGGCCCCAGGCCCTGATCAGCCCTAATGATCAAGGAACTGGGTGCTAGAAGTTGATCTTGATCGAAGTTGATCATGATCTGATGATCATGAAAGAAGGAATCGGGTGGCCGACAACGGAATCCTGCAGACGGTGATCGTGCTGTCCGGAGGCTTGTCCCATGAGCGGGACGTGTCATTGCGTTCTGGGCGGCGGGTCAGTCAGGCACTGCGTTCCCGCGGCATCGAGGTCGTGGAATCTGATGTTGATTCCACGCTGCTTACACAGCTCGGCGAACTTGCCGGCTCCGTGGTTTTTCCCTTGCTACACGGCGAAGCCGGTGAGGATGGCGCGCTGCGCGAGGTGTTCGAGCTGATCGGTGTGCCCTTCGTTGGCTCGGTCGGCTCGGCCTGCCGCGTGGCGTTCGACAAATCGATTGCTACCACCGTTGTCCGTGCCGCAGGCATCCGAACACCGGCTCAAGTAGCGCTGCCGTACGAGACGTTCAAGGAGCTGGGCGCCCCGATTCTCGTGAAGGCCCTCGGTGATCAAATCGGCTTCCCGATGATGATCAA
>JBKPEY010000512.1:0-7579 GCA_046744405.1 Actinomycetota bacterium | reverse complement strand
GTCTTAGGACTGCTTGGCGCGGGCTCGCCCGCGGGCCCGCTCAACAGCGGAGAGCACAACCTTCCGAATGCGGATCGCGCCGGGAGTCACCTCAACGCATTCCTCTGTTCGGCAGAACTCCAACGCCTGTTCCAAGCTCATCAGCTGCGGCGGCACGAGCCGCTCGAGCTCCTCACCCGTGGAAGAACGGACGTTGCTGAGCTTCTTCTCTTTTGTCGGGTTGACATCCATGTCCTCGGCGCGGGCATTCTCACCGATGATCATGCCCTCGTACACCTCGATGCCGGGAGTGACGAACAACGTGCCGCGCTCTTGCAGGTTGAACAGCGCGTACGAGGTGACCTGGCCGGATCGGTCGGCGACTAATGACCCGGTGAGCCGACTGCGAATGTCCCCGACCCAGGGCTCGTACGACTCGAAAACGTGGTGCATCAGTCCGGTGCCCCGAGTTTCGGTCAAGAACTCAGTCCGGAAACCAATCAATCCGCGAGCAGGGACCAGGTATTCCATCCGAACCCAGCCGCTGCCGTGGTTGACCATCTGTTCCAGCCTGCCGCGGCGTAATCCGAGCAACTGGGTAACGACACCGACGAAGTCTTCTGGGATGTCAATGGTCAGCCGCTCGACTGGCTCATAGATCTTGCCGTCGACGGTGCGAGTCACCACCTGTGGTTTCCCAACGGTCAGCTCGAAAGATTCGCGTCGCATCATCTCGACCAGGATTGCCAGCTGCAGTTCGCCGCGGCCCTGCACCTCCCAGGTATCGGGGCGCTCGGTCGGGAAGACCCGAATCGACACATTGCCCACCAGCTCGGCATCTAGCCGCGACTTCAACAGACGAGCCGTCAGGTTCTTGCCCGTACGGCCAGCCAGTGGAGAGGTATTGATGCCGAAAGTCATGGAAATCGACGGCTCATCGACCGTGATCAATGGCAGCGGCCTCGGATCTGCCGGATCGGAAAGGGTCTCTCCAATGGTGATTTCCGGGATGCCAGCTATTGCCACGATGTCGCCAGGACCCACCGACTCAATGGGTTCTCGATCCAGCGCGTTTGTGATCAACAGCTCGGAGATTTTGACGACCCGGATGCTGCCGTCGGCTCGGCACCAGGCCACATTCTGGTTGCGCCGCAAGGTACCAGCGATCACGCGGCACAGCGCCAGTCGGCCGAGATAGGGCGAGGCATCGAGGTTGGTGACGTGTGCCTGCAGTGGCGCCCCCTCGACGTAGCTGGGCGCTGGAATGCGCTCCAGGATCGTGCTGAACAGCGGACCAAGATCTGAACTGTCGGGCAATTCGCCGTTGGATGGCGCCGCAAGCGACGCGCGACCGGCCCGGGCCGAGGCGTAGACCACCGGGAAGTCGAGGCCCTCGCTGCTGTCGTCGTCCAGCAGATCGAGGAAGAGCTCGTAGGTTTCCTCGACTACTTCAGGAATTCGTGCATCCTGCCGGTCGACCTTGTTGATCACCAAGATGATCGGCAGCTTCTTCGCCAGCGCCTTGCGTAGCACAAAGCGCGTTTGAGGAAGGGGACCTTCAGAGGCGTCCACCAAGAGCAGCACTCCGTCGACCATCTCCAGGCCGCGTTCTACCTCACCGCCGAAATCGGCATGACCGGGGGTATCGATGATGTTGATCGTGATCAGGGCACCGTCTGGCATCCGGTGGCGTACGGCGGTGTTCTTGGCCAGGATGGTGATGCCCTTTTCTCGCTCCAAATCCATCGAGTCCAAAACGCGCTTCTGAACGGTCTGGCCGACTCGAAAGGCTCCGGACTGCCACAGCATGGCGTCAACAAGGGTCGTCTTGCCATGGTCGACATGGGCGACAATGGCAATGTTCCGTAGGTCAGAACGGACAGACACGCAGAAGCACTCTCTCCAGGCTGGGGCAAAGGGGCTTTGGGGGCAACCCCGCGAGTGTAGTGGCTCAAAAATGTGGAGTAGCTCTACCAGCCGGCGCCGAAGCACGCGAACGGTATCGGTTCGGTGGCAGCGTGCAAGGCATCGGCGAGCGCGTACGCTGGAGCGGCGCCAGCAGCAAGCCGGCGGTGGTAATCCACCATCAACTTTTCCGCGCCTACGTCGGAAACCTTGGCTACGCCCGAGATGATCGTTGAGGTTCCGCTGTGCAGGAGCGCACGGGTCAGGCCCAGGGCCTCGTCGCCTGGTCGCACGGTGGCTTGTCCGAGCTCACACGCCGAGAGCACCACCTGCTGGGGCGGCTGTGCGATTCGATCAAGGTCATAGCCGACAACCGGCCCGTCGACCAAGCTGATCGACGAAAACAATGGGCTCTCCCGCTCATGCCGACCATGAGCCGCGACGTGCACCAGCTGTGCGCCGTCAATGGCGCCAAGAAAGGCCTCGCCGGTCACCTCCGCGCCGGTCAACGTCTCACATCCGGGCCAGTGCTGTGCCACGCCGACTACCTCTTGATCAGCCCGTCCCAAGCCTGGACCCGCAACTGCTACCACCGGGCCAGATCTGTGGCGGAACCTTGCGTGAGCTTGCAGCCAGGCCGCAGCTGATGGCGCGGTGGTCACAGGTTGACCGTTCAGGCTGCCCAGAGCCGACCAGGGCAGCGCCGCCAGCCTGCCGGCCGGTACAACAACGAGGGGCGCATCGGGCAGATTCAGCGGAGTAAGCAACAACTGATCGAGTATTCGAAGATCTCTGGCCAACGAATTGCGTGCCGAGGCCCGTAATGGCTCAGGCACGTGATTGAGAGCCAGTACATCAAGATCGGCCGTGATGCGCCGGCACAATCGCTCCGCCTCCGCCATGGTCGTCAGCCGCTGCATCCAGCAACCCCGGCCGGTCAGCACAATGCCATGGATGTCGTCGTCGATTCCGAACATCGTCACCAGCGTTGCCCCGTCCAACGCCTCGCGTACGTCGCGAATCCGCGGAGTGTGATCGATTGAGCCCGAGCCGCGCACCGTCCACGAGCGAGCCCGGATCTGACGCTGCAACGCCTGGCGACGCCTGAGCAGCTGCTCGCGGGCCTCGCTGTCAGCGCCTTCATGATCAAGCTGGGTCACCACCCAGCGAAGCTGAGTCAAAAGCTCGGCGGTGACCTTGTCCTCAGGAGGGCGTACCGGGGTTACTCGACTAGAGATTGCTCTCGCCCGTTCCAGCCACGCCAGTACCGCGGTCGGCCGGCCGGCTGTGATCTCTTCAGTGATCGCCAGCGCTGCCAGAGTCACGCCGTGCGCTGCGCTCGAGGTCTGCAGGTCCAGGCTGCCGAATTGAGCCTGATGCTTCATCAACTCGGCCATCCCGGCGCGCGCATGCCGTTGGGCCGCCGCTCTGTCACCGCGACTGAAAGCGAGCTTGGTCTTGATCAGCCGGGCATAAAGCCGGAGGTCGAGTGGCTGTGAGGAGGAAATGGTTGGCAGCGCTCGAGGTTTGCCGCGCCGGCTGGGTCCGGAGTACTCGATGGCAATCAGCCGCGCCAATTTCGCCTGGTCGCGCAGACCTAGCTGGCCGAGAGTGTCTGCGAGCCGGTCGGCAGTTCGTACCAGCTTGTCTCCACGGATGCCCACCTCGGCTTCCGCGCGAAGCATGACCAGTTCTCCCAGAGCGGTGGCGCGCCGATTGTTGCCTCCGATCAGCCTGGTTACTGCGGTGCGGCTGATCTTTTGAGCCAGCTGGTAGTTACCAGCCAGCAAGGCGACGTCTGCCCGAGTGAGTTCTGCCTCAGCCAGCAGGGCAACCAGTTCGGTTCGCTCGAGGGCCGCGGTAGCTTCCAGAAGAGTCCGGTCGGCATCTGCCACCAGACCAGCACTAAGCAGCACCCTGGATCGGTCAATGCCGACGACACCCTTGTAATGATCAGAAGCCGCCTGCTCGACGGTCGGCATCAATTCAAGTGACCGAGCCAAATTGCCGGTCAGATAATGCATGTAACCGAGGTTGTGGCGGGCGGCGAACTCAAGTTCGGCAAGCCCGTGGCGCCGGCTCAAGGCAAAAGCACGGCCGAAGTCGGAAATTGCGGACTGAATCTGTCCCAGCTGATCATGTGCTTCGCCACGATTGATCAAGATCTTGCACTGGTCCGATGGTTCGGCATCATTCAGCAACTGAACCGCACCATCCAGTTGCGAAATCGCATCGAGAACTCGACCTTCGCGAAGCAATAAAAGGCCATGCTGGGCCCGGGTGATGACTGTCAGCTGACCCAGAGATCGACGATGGGCCAGCTCCTCGGCCTGCACGAGCAGCCGAATACTTTCCCCAATTCGGCCCATCTCGTGAGTCGGATAGCTCAGACTCAACAGAATTCGCGCGGAAAGCCGGTCGTGCTCGACCGAACATTCTGGAACCCTGAGTGTTGCCCCATTGTTGGGGACAGGAGAATGTAACGCGCTCATGGCCTCACCAAACAGTGTGATTGCTTGGGTGTAATGACCAAGGTCAGAGCTGACAATGCCTTGAGTAAGCAGGCTTGCAGCGTGCTGGTGATCGCCCCCACACGCAACATCTGCCCCCATAGAACAAATATTGCTCTGCTTTTCGCTGCTGGACCAGGTCACTTAATTGCCCTTGAGACTTCGGTTCCTATCGTTGGGACGTTTCGCGCACGTGCTGTTTTGATTGCTCGGACCGCTCGCTGCGTTGTTCGCTGCCTTTCTGGCTCGCAGTCGCTGGCTCGTCCAGGGCAGCGGCGCGCCGACCCGGGCGAGTACGGCGGCGCGCAATTATCGACGCTCACGCCCCGTACCCTTGGGCCTATGGCGGGAACCACAGACTGGTTTCGAGATTCGTTCCGGACCGAGTACGAGAAGCAGAACGCAGCAATCGGGCGGTTCAATCTGGCGATCTTCGGTAAGACCGGCGTCGGCAAGTCCACCCTGATCAACGCCATCTTCGGCGAGGAGGTCGCGCGTACCGGGATCGGCGAGCCGGTGACCCGCGGCAGCCACCTCTACCTCGACAAGATCGGCCACCTAGGCATCGTCGACAACCAAGGTCTTGAAGTAGGCAAGGACAACAAGCAGATCCTCTCTGAACTCGACAAGGCGATGACGCACATGCGCCAGATGCCGCTCTCAGAGCAGATCCACGTTGCGTGGTATTGCCTACGCGGCATGGATCGCCGTTTCGAGGAGGCGGAGGCGGATTTCATCCGCAGGCTCGACGAGATGGGTCTGCCGGTCATTGTGGTGTTAACCCAGGTGCCGATGCGTAACGGTTACTACCACCCCGATGCGGTGTTACTCGCCGAGCAGATCATGGCAAAACGGCTGCCGATTGTTTCCGGGCGGCCGTTTATGACGTACGCGAAAGCCGACGAGTTCGCCGGGCAGCCGGCGTACGGACTCAAGGAACTCCTTGATGCCACCTTTCGCGTTGCGCCCGAAGGTGTTCATGGAGCTCTCGTCGCGGCGCAAGAAATCGATCAAGTCCGGAAGGCGCAGGAAGCGCAAAAGTACATAACCGGTGCGGTAGCAAGCGCGGCAGCAGCTGCCGCCAGCCCCATCCCGTTCTCCAGTGCCGCTTTGCTGGTGCCGATCCAGCTCGGCATGATGGCTCGCGTTGCTCAGATCTACAAGATCAAGTTCGAGCGTGCTGCGCTAATGGCGATCGCCTCCACGACGGCGGCCACACAGCTGGGACGTGCCACCTTTACCAGCCTGCTCAAGATGGTGCCCGGCGCCGGCACCATCGTCGGCGGAGTGATTGGTGCCGGAGTCGCTTCGACGTTCACCTACGCCATGGGCCATGCCTGGCTGACGGTGTGCCAGCGCTTCGCCAAGGGCAAGCTCGGCACGGCAGGCACCGTCATCGACAATGAGCAGCTGCATCAGGTGTTCATGGAAGAGTTTCGCAAGCAGCTGAAGGCGGGACGCAAGGCTCAAATCGGGGCCTAAGAACTCCCACCAACTCGCCAGTTCTTTGAACCCTCGCGGGACGCCGGCGTGCCGACCGAATAGCCTGCGAGTCAATGACTATTCCGGACTTGGCGCCGCTGCTCGAGGGCGAGCCGCCTCATGATCAAGTTGTCTTTGCGACCCGACTGCAGCGTTACTGGCCGGACCTGTTGACGGGCCTGACGGGCGCCTATCCCGACCATGCACCGGAGATGGCCAACCGGCTGGTGGAGATTGCCGCACACAACTTCCAGCAGCGGTCTGCCGATCTGCGACTCTTGGATTTAAGGCGCCACGCCGATCCCCAGTGGTTTCAGCATCCTCGGATGCTGGGGTACGCCACTTATACCGACCTATTCGCCGGCGATCTGAAAGGTGTCGCCGACCGGGCCGATTATCTCGCCGAGCTTGGTGTCACTTATCTGCATCTGATGCCGCTGCTCAAGCCGCGGCCAGGGCAAAGCGACGGCGGGTACGCGGTCATGGATTATCGGGCAGTACGACCTGGGCTGGGCAGTATTGATGATCTTCGAGAGCTGGCAACTGTGCTTCGCTCGCGCGGAATCTCGCTGACTCTTGATCTTGTGCTGAATCACGTTGCGGCTGAGCATCAGTGGGCGGTCAATGCGCGGGCCGGAGATCCGTTCTACCGGAACTACTTCCATATGTTCGCCGATCGAGAGCTTCCGGATGCGTACGAGCGGACGTTGCCAGAAGTTTTTCCTGATTTCGCGCCTGGAAATTTCACTTATGACGAGGAGTCAGCTTCCTGGGTTTGGACAACCTTCAATAGCTGGCAATGGGATCTGAATTGGCACAAACCAGACGTTTTCTATGAGTTCGCCGATTTGATCTTGTGGCTTTCCAATCTTGGTGTGGAGTGCCTACGCCTTGATGCGATTGCCTTTATCTATAAGCGGATGGGCACCAATTGCCAAAACCAACCCGAGGTACACGCGATCACTCAAGCGCTGCGTACGGTGGCTCGGATCGCAGCTCCAGCGTTGATCTTCAAGGCAGAGGCGATCGTCGGCCCCACCGACTTGGCGCCGTACTTAGGCGTGGGCAAACATGCCGGCAAAGTCAGCGATATGGCGTACCAAAACTCCTTGATGGTGCAGATCTGGTCAGCGCTGGCAGCGAAGGACACTAGGTTGTTCTGTGCGGCAATGAACCGATTCCCGGCAAAGCCGCCGAGCACAATCTGGGGCACCTACCTGCGCTGCCATGACGACATCGGGTGGGCGATCGGTGACGACGATGCAGCGTCAGTGGGCTTGAGCGGCTACGAACATCGGCGGTTCCTTGCTGACTACTACGCCGGGCTCTATCCGATGAGCGATGCGCGCGGCCTGATCTTCCAAGAGAATCTGTTGACCGGCGACCGCCGGATCAGTGGAACGGCAGCATCGCTTGCTGGCATCGAGGCGGCATTGAACAGCAGCGATGAAATCCATCTCGACCTAGCGATTCGTCGCTATCTCCTGGCTTACACGATGGTCCTCGGATTTGGTGGATTGCCACTGATTTACATGGGCGACGAGCTGGCCTTGCTGAACAATTACGACTTCGTCGAAGATCCCGATCATGCCGACGACAACCGATGGGTCCATCGCCCGCCCTTGCCATGGGACGTGGTCGACCGGCGGCACAGGGACGGCACCGTGGAGCATCGGATCTGGCATGGTCTGCGGCATGTCATC
>JBKPEY010000537.1:0-1324 GCA_046744405.1 Actinomycetota bacterium | reverse complement strand
GGTGGGTTCTAATCAACGTCGCAACATTGACGGTTCTTTGAGGCTAGCTAGCAGCATCCCGAAGAGCTCGGCTGGCGCGCGGTCATTGAGGACGAATCTGGGCCGGTTGTTGAGCTCGTTCTCAACGGCCAGGAGGTGCTGCGTCGAATGGGTGCTCAAATCGGTGCCCTTAGGGAAATAGTCACGCAGGAGCCCATTGGTGTTTTCGTTCGAGCCGCGCTGCCAGGGTGAGCGGGAGTCGCAGAAGTAGACCGGCGCACCGAGCGATTGGGCGATCGTGAGATGTCGGGCCATTTCGGTTCCCTGATCCCAGGTGATCGATCGGAGCAGCGCCGCCGGCAGGTCCGCCAGCCGCGCTTTCAGTGTGTCGTGCAGGGTGTCGCCGTCTCGCTGAGGAAGATGCAGCAATCGGACCAGCCTGGTCTGCCGTTCCACGAGCGTACCGATCGCCGAGCGCTGGTCCTTACCGATGATGAGATCTCCCTCCCAATGCCCCGCTTGTGACCGGTCCTCGGGCGGGAAGGGCCGTTGGTGGATCGTGAGCATCGGATGCTCAAACCGTGCCCGGCGCCGTTCGGTGCGCAGCTGAGCGCGCCGGTGATCACGCCCGGTGCGCAGCGGAGAGCGACGGTGCGGCGCCAGCCGCGATGGTCGCAGCAGCCCCGATCCCGGTCGATAAACGGCCTGGTAGATGCTCTCGTGGCACACCCACATCCCCGACTGTTCGGGAAACTTCAACCGCAAGTGACGGCTGATCTGCTGTGGGCTCCACCGTTGGGCCAAAAGCTCCGCGACCAGCTGCCGCAGTTCGGCGTTGGCCTCGATGCGGCGCCGATGATTGCGGGTCCGACGCGCGGTGGCGCGACGGTGGGCATCGAACGGACGATAACCCCGACCCCTGGTCGCGTTGCGGCGCAGCTCCCGGGAGACCGTCGAAGGCGCCCGACCCAGCCGGTGCGCGATCTGCCGGATGCTCAAGCCTGCATGACGCAGATCGGCGATCTCGATCCGCTCCTCCTGCGATAGAAACCGCGGGCAGATCGAACGCACCGCCAGCCGCTCCAGCGCAGGTACCAAACCAACGACCTGACCATGCCGGTAGGTCTTGTAACCGCGCGACCAGTTGTTCCCCGTGGTCCGGGAAACACCGACCTCGCGAGCGGCGGCGAGGATGCTCCACCCTCGTTCACGTAGCTCCATGAACCGCTGACGCTTGGCCGACTGCGGACGCCGCCCCGGCCCCTTCCTCACACGACGAGACGACGACAACACAACCTCCACAATCTAGGAAGTGTTGCGACCGTCGATGGAAACCACCCTGCCG
>JBKPEY010000492.1:0-3014 GCA_046744405.1 Actinomycetota bacterium | reverse complement strand
CTCTGGGACGTAGGAGCGCGCGACGAAGTCAAGATCATCCCAAGAGATTCCGGAGCGTACCCAGCCGCCGCTACGACTGCGACGGACGGGACGGATCCGAAGATCCTGACGGCCTAGGTAACCCCGAAATGCCGGGATGCGCTCAACACCGAACTCCAACGCTAATGGACCAACCTCGGCAGCCGGCGGCGCTGGAGAATCAGCCAGGAGCTTCTCCAGAGGTCTCTCCCACTCGGGCCGTTCGACCGCTTTACCGGCGATCAGGTGGCGAGCGACGATGAGCACAGCGGCAGCGTGTTTGCAATCCATAGCCACCGGACAACTGCACTGGCTGCGGTAAACGCTGACGGCGCCGGATCGAGAACTTGCCAGGAACACCGTGACGGCATAGTCGTCGCGTACGGTGCCCCTGACCCTGCCAGTGACCCTGAGTGACTCGGTATCGAGCTCAACGTCGTAGACATGACCGGATTTGGCGTACTGCATGGCTCGGGCGAAAGCCTCATGGCCGACCATCTGGATGATCGCCTCGTTAGTCAGAAGCGAGTTCCACGGTGCAGCCACGCCTTGCACCTTAGTCGCCGGTACTCACAGATCGGCCTCCTCGATCGTGGGGTACGACCCCGCGCCTCGGGTATCTCACCGAGGTGAAACAGTAGGTCGACAGCGTCATCTCAGGCGCCAAATTTCTGGGCCCGGAACCGGGCGTACAACCACGTAGGAGGATCACATGAGCGAGTCAACACAAGGTCCCGACCAGGGCGTCGCGGGTGGCCCAGGGCGTGAAGGTCCCGCCGATGGGGGCGCCGAAGGCATCCCGGGCGTACGCGATGGTGGAGCCGACGGCGGAGCTGATGGCGGGGCCGACGGTGGGGCCGACGGTGGGGCAGGGCGCGAAGGTCTAGCTGATGGCGGCGCCGAGGGCATGCCGGGCGTACGCGATGGTGGAGCCGACGGCGGAGCTGACGGTGGCGCGGACGGCGGAGCCGACGGCGGCGCAGATAGCGGTGCCAGCAGGTAGAGATAGGCAGAACCAATCGGCGTGATGAGCCAATACCTGGCCGGACAGCCAGCGTCTGCTGGATCCGCTGAACACCCTGTTCTCGATCGACTTATAGCTGTCGACCGTGATCAGTTCGCGAGTCAGTACTGGGGGCAGCAGCCGTTGCTGTCCCCAGCGGGCCAGCTTTCTGCAGATGGCTTTTCCGAGCTGCTCGATGCCGATGTGATCGACGAGCTCGTGTCCACGCGCGGTTTGCGAACCCCTTTCCTCCGGGTTGCCAAGAACGGCACGACCCTTGCCGACAAGGCATTTACCGCGCCCGGCGGTGTCGGAGCCGGCATCGCAGATCAGGTCAGCGATGACAAGCTGGTCCGGCTCTTTGCCGACGGGTCGACTCTGGTGTTGCAGGGCTTGCATCGCATCTGGCCGCCAATCCTTGAGTTCTGTCAGCGACTTGCCGCGGAACTAGGCCATCCCGTACAGGCCAACGCGTACGTCACTCCACCTCAAAACCAGGGTTTCAGCGCCCACTACGACGTGCACGACGTCTTTGTATTGCAGATTGAAGGCGAGAAGCGGTGGCGGATCTCTCGACCGGTCCTGGAGTCGCCGCTGCGTGATCAGCCGTGGTCTGATCGACAGGCTCAGGTCGAGGAAGCAGCTCAAGAACCTCCGTTACTGGAGGCGTCGCTTAGGCCAGGCGACTGCCTCTATCTGCCCCGTGGATATCTCCACGCGGCAACCGCGTTGGGCGGCGTCAGCATCCATCTAACGCTGGGTGTACATGTCTGGACTCGTTATGCGCTCGCCGAGCAACTGATGCACCAGGCGTTGCAGACGCTGGCCGACAATCCAGCCGTACGCGGCTCGCTAGGACTCGGTGTCCACGTTGCTGAGCCGGGTGTGATGCGACAAGACATCGAATTGGTCACCGCCGCGCTCGCTGACGCCGTTCTGCACGCCGATCTTGATCAGCTAGCCGAGGCCCTCATTAGCAGTGCCCGATCCAACCAGCGTGCGGGGCCGATTGGCCCACTCAAGCAGCTTCACGATGCCAATGGACTTACCACCGACACTCAGATCATGCTCCGCCAGCATCTGCTGGCCTCTGTTGATCACAGCGGAGCTGACATCCTGCTACGCAGTCGCGCCGGGGAGATGAAGCTGACCGAAAGCGATGTTGCACCGCTCAAAACCTTGCTGACCACGGGCGTAGCAAAGGCCGGTCATCTCGGTCTTGATCTCGCGCGTCGCCTGCTGCTCGCCGGCCTAGCCATCGTGGAGTGAATCGTCCACAGACTGCGTTCCGCTGCGCCGACGCAGCGCGGGAACGAGCAGATCCCTTGGCCGGTTCGGCGCCACCGACACGCCGCTGGCTCCTGCTGGAACACCCCGGTCCTTGGCGGATCGAGGCGATCGCCGGTGCTGGGATCGATCCCGAGGTTCTCTCCCGATTGACTCGCCGGGCCGGCCCGACGACTCGAATCTTGCTGGTCCGTCGGCCCGGGCGCATCGATCGGCGGGCACCTCGCAGCTGGATGCTCGCCGGGTTGGATTTCCAAACCGTGACCGGACCGTGGCGGACAGACCAAGATCTGTTGGATGCCGCAGATGCCATGATCGATAAGTCCGGGTCTGCGATTCGGCAACTGCAACCAATGATCTTGGTATGCACCCACGGCGTCCATGACGTCTGTTGCGCGCTCCGCGGCCGCCCTGTTGCCGCGGCTGTGTCGTCTCGGTGGCCGGAGTTGGTTTGGGAGTGCAGCCACATCGGCGGGGATCGGTTTGCGCCCAACCTCGTCGTCCTGCCTGATGGCTTCTACTACGGAAATCTGGATCCGGAGAGCGCTTTGGCAACGGTCGAAGCGCATCTTGGCGGCACAGTGCTGCCCGACCGGCTCCGCGGTATGGCACGGTTTGTGCCGCCGGTTCAGGCGGCGGTTATCGCCGCGCACCAGCGCTACGGTCCACTCGGTCCCTCAGATGTCACCGTGGGCGCCACCGAGCA
>JBKPEY010000591.1:0-2107 GCA_046744405.1 Actinomycetota bacterium | reverse complement strand
CACGTGGGTGGCGCCGGTGCCCGCTGGTGATTCGTTCACCCCTAGCCAGCGTGAGTGGCTCGAGCGTGCCGTCCGGAATGCCGAGGCGGCCTCTGGTCTGACGTTCTCACTCTTCGTCGGCGTCTCGGAGGAGGACTCTCGCGGGTACGCGGAGAGGCTGCACGGCGCACTTGCTGATCCCGATCACTCCGTCTTGGTGATGTGTGATCCGGAGTTTCACAGGCTGGAGATCGTCACCGGCGTCGCAGCACGGCGAGTGCTTGATGATCTTGAATGCCGCTTGGCGGCAGCAGCCATGCAGACCTCATTCGCTGGCGGTGACATCATCGGCGGTCTGGCCGCCGGCATTCAGCAGCTCGGAGAGGCCGCGCGGCAACCGAGGACACTGCACGCTAGCCGCCGTGATCTGGGATAGTGCTCGCATGCGCGTACACATCGGTAGCGACCACGCCGGATTCGAGCTGAAGAACTACCTGGTCACGGCTCTCACCGAAGACGGGCATGAGCTAGTTGATCACGGGCCGGAGACCTACGATGCGGAGGATGACTACCCGGTTTACTGCATTCCTGCAGCCGAGGCCGCAGTAGCTGACCCGGAGTCGTTGGGCATCGTGGTCGGTGGATCAGGTAACGGTGAACAGATTGCGGCGAACAAGGTGGTCGGCACCCGGGCGGTGCTGGCGTACAACTTGGAAACCGCCAGACTTGGCCGACAACACAACGACGCGAACGTCATCGGCATCGGCGCTCGGATGCATACCGAGGAAGAGGCCCTGGAGATGGTTCGGCTCTTCCTCGCCACACCCTTCAGTGGCGATCCGCGCCATGCCCGCCGCATTGCATTGCTCGCGGATTATGAAAAGACCCGCTCGAATGCAAGCGCCTGAGTCAAGGAGCTTGCCGCGCGGAGCGAGCGTTAGCGAGCGGAGCAATCAACTACGCCGACGGCCGTCTACTCGGGCCAGCAGTTCGTCGATGACCTCTGCTGCGACCTGTTCATCATCAAGGTCTGGGCGAGATACATCCCGCCCTCGCATGGCACGGTCGAGAGTGACCAGCCCCGAGACACCATCCCGCCCAAAGTCCCGCGGCCAAAGGTCGCGTGAGTCCTGCGTCGTCCCCGAGTAGTGTGTTCCTCCGCCGTGCGTTCCTGAGGGACGTCCCCCAGGTGGCACCGCACCTGTCATGCCTGACACGCTAAAACAGATTTGGTGACTGCGTGAGTGATCGCAACGGAAGTGTTACGCGTCAGTAGCCGCAGCGATATCAACTCAAGGAGGAACCGTGCCGGAGGGCCATACGCTGCACCGGCTTGCCCTTGATCTGACGGAAACCTTCGGCGGCCAAGTTGTCTCGGTCACCAGCCCGCAAGGCCGCTTCGCCGAGTCGGCTGCCCAGCTTGATCAAACGCGACTGATTGAAGCCACGGCGCACGGTAAGCACCTGTTTTGCGAGTTCGACGGTGATCGGTTGCTGCATATCCACTTGGGTCTCATCGGCGGCTTGGAGGTTGGTCCACCGAGGCCGCCGCGTGGTGAGGTGCGCGTGCGTATTGCGACGGAGCAGGCCGCTGCCGACCTGCGAGGGCCGCAGCTGTGTACGGTGCGGACTCGGGCCGAAGTGGCTTTGCGGCTGCGGGAACTCGGTCCTGATCCGCTCCGGCCAGACGCGAATCCTGATCTTGCCTGGCTGCGAATTTCTCGTGCCACTCGGCCGATCGCCGCACTCCTGATGGATCAGACCATCCTGTCCGGGGTGGGCAACGTCTACCGGGCGGAGGTCTTGTTTCGCAACCGGATCAATCCACATCGCCCGGGCAACAAACTCAGTCGACGGAGCTGGCAGGGCATTTGGACTGATCTTGTCGAGCTGATGCCGGAAGGTGTGCTGACCAAGCGGATCGACACGGTACGCCCTGAGCACACGCCGGAGGCGATGGGCAGACCGCCACGAAAAGATGATCATGGCGGTGAGGTCTATGTCTACCGGCGAGCCGGCATGCCGTGCTTGGTGTGCGGCTCCAAGGTGCGTACTCAGGTGCTCGCTGGTCGCAACCTATTCTGGTGTGCGCGATGTCAGCGGCGAGGATGATCTTGGTCCGGATAAC
>JBKPEY010000363.1:0-2414 GCA_046744405.1 Actinomycetota bacterium | reverse complement strand
TCAACGATTGGTCCACTCACTGCAACGCGGTTAGGAATAGCCACGGTGGATGTCGGCATCCCGCTGCTCTCCATGCACTCTGCCCGAGAGCTGGCTGGCACGGATGATCCGCTCGCTTTGACCCGCGCCATGGAGGTCTTTGTCGCTGGTGGTTGGTGAGCTGCTGAGTGGATGACCGGAACGTAGGTTTCGGCGAATGCGACGGGGGGCAGAGGCGACCGAGGCGGGAAATTGCCCGGCGGATGCCGAGATGTTGGACCCGACCTCCTAGGCTTGTCGGCCGTGGCACTCACCATCGGCATCGTCGGGCTTCCCAATGCAGGTAAGTCGACGCTGTTCAATGCGCTGACCCGCAACGACGTACTGGCTGCCAGCTATCCATTCGCAACGATCGATCCCAACATCGGGGTCGTAGGAGTACCAGACCCACGGCTCGCCGTCCTGACAGAGCTCTTCGATTCTGACCGTACGGTGCCAGCGACAGTCAACTTTGTCGACATCGCCGGCATTGTTCGGGGCGCCAGCAAGGGCGAAGGCCTCGGCAACGCCTTCTTGTCCCATATTCGTGAGGCGGATGCCATTTGCGAGGTCACGCGGGTATTCAACGACCCGGATGTCACTCACGTCGATGGTGCGATCAATCCGCCAAGCGACATCGAGACGATCGAGACCGAGCTGATCTTGGCTGACTTGCAGACCATCGAGAAGGTGCTGCCCCGGCTGGAGAAGGAAGCCAAGATCAACAAGGAGAAGACGGCGGCGCTGGCGGCCGTCAAGCAGGCTCAGGAAGTGCTCGATGGCGGACGCACCATCTTTGCTGCCGGCCTCGATCGTGGGCCACTTCGAGATCTTTTTCTGCTGACGACAAAGCCGTTTCTCTACGTTTTCAACTGCGACTCCGATGAACTGGTCGATGAGGCGCTGAAGCAACGGCTGCGGGCGCTTGTGGCCCCGGCGGAGGCCATCTTTCTCGACGCCAAGATCGAATCCGAACTCGTCGAGATGGAGCCTGATGAGGCGCGCGACTTTCTTGCCGAGATGGGCATCCCTGAGCCGGGTCTGGATGTGCTGGCTCGGGTCGGCTTTGACACGCTCGGCCTGCAGACCTTTCTGACGGCCGGTCCCAAGGAGTCACGAGCGTGGACGATTCGCAAGGGTGCTACGGCGCCTGAGGCAGCGGGCGTCATACACACCGACTTCCAGAAAGGCTTTATTAGAGCTGAAGTGGTCTCGTTTGATGATCTTGTTGCGGCCGGATCGCTACAGAATGCACGAGCTAAAGGCAAGGTGCGGCTGGAAGGCAAGGATTACGTCATGGCCGACGGCGACGTTGTCGAATTCCGGTTCAACGTGTGATGCCACTCAGAAGTAGTCGCGAATGTGTCGCTGACGGCCCCCGAAGAGCGCATCCCAGTCGAGATCTTGACTAGCCTCGCCGCCGTCAAGCTGTCCGGCTAGTCGCAAGTTGGCGCAGGACTGGGCGCCGGCGAAAAGCAGCGCCAAACCCTGCGGCGTGAAGGTCTGATCTGCATGATCAGCCTCTGCGCAAGTGGCCTGTCCCTCCTGCACTGTCAGCTCGTACGCACGGTTGTTCTCGGGCAAGAAGTCGCCTTCGACCCGAAACCGCAAGCTCGTACTCAGGCTTGGCGCATAACGCCGGCTAGCCAATGCCTCAGCCACGTCCAAGATCTTCAACATGTATGGGTAAGACTCGATCACCTTCCACTGACCGCTCGGCAGGAAGAGCCGAGCAAGATCATCCCCAGATGTATCGATCTTGACTGATGCTGTCGCTGGTGAAGCTACCGATCACAAAGAGAAGTGCTCGATACGCATCGCCACTCACGGCCAGGAGATCGGAGATTTTGATGCTTGCGCCCTCACCGACGCCCTTGCCGCGATTCCAGGAGACGAATCCACAGATACAGCCCGTCGCATCAACGGCAACCGTTACGCCGGTGAAGCTAGCAATAAATTCTTCGGCGGTTGCGGGAAAGGAAACGCCCCGCCGACTCAGCGGACCGTTCTGCTCGATCGCCCAGGTGTCATAAACGGACCGGATGGCATCGAAGTCGGCCGCGGATGCCCGACGCGTCTGGATCGTCGTCGAACGAGGCACTTCGGCCAAGATTCGACTTGGAATTTCGACCCTGACATATTCAGCGATCGTCTCGTATCCGAATTTTCGGTAGATCCGTGGCGCCGACGGAAACAGCGCGGAGATCAGGGCGCCACGCTGCTTCGCATTTCGAAGGAGGCTGGCAAAAAGCGGTGTGAGAATGCCTTGACCGCGATGTTCGGCAGCGACAGTGACACCGGCGACGCCGCACATAGGCAGAGGTGCGCCGCCGAAATACGCGTCATATTCTCGATCGATTAGCTGGCCGGCAAGCTGGTCGCCCTCGAATGCGCCG
>JBKPEY010000092.1:0-9208 GCA_046744405.1 Actinomycetota bacterium | reverse complement strand
GAAGGCGGCGTCTCAGCGACACTGGACAACCTCGCCTATGGAGAACCGTTACGGATCATTCGTGAGGTGGTGCTCCCAGTTCAGTTCACGCTGTTTGCCCGCAGCGGCATCCAGCTGGCCGACGTACGCCGGGTGCTGACCCACCCGCACGCGGCAGCCCAATGCCGGAACTGGCTGGCGGCGAATCTGCCGGAGGCGATCATCACCGAGGGCGGCTCCACGGCAGCAGCTGCGGCTGAGGTAGCCGAGCCAGCTTCACGGTTCGACGCAGCGATTTGTGCACAGATCGCAGGCGAACTCCACGGACTCGTACCGCTCGCCAAAGACATTGCCGACAATCCGGACGCCGTGACGCGATTCGTCCTGGTCTCGCGGCCCGGTCCCGTGGGCCCGGCTACCGGTGCGGACAAAACCACCATGGTCTTGTTCATGCGCGATGACCATCCAGGCGCTCTGTTGGAGATCTTGGAACAGTTCGCGAGCCGCGGCGTGAACCTCTGCAGGATCGAGTCGCGCCCAACCAAGCAGAGTCTTGGTGACTACTGCTTCAGTGTCGATGCCGAAGGCCACATAGACGATGCCCGGATGGCCGAGGCGATGATGGGGCTGCATCGAGTCTGCCGTGACGTGGTCTTTCTCGGCAGCTACCCGCGGGCCGACCTCGCCGAACCGATCATCCGGCACGGCACCTCTAACGAGGAGTACGCTGCAGCCGCGACTTGGCTGCGGAGGCTGCGCGGCTGACCGCCTCCGCGCCCGGCACATGGATCCGGCCGGAGCGCGCTACCGCCGTGACTTCGCCGTTGCCGGTGGCCACTTCATGCACCGACCTCGGTACGCGCAAGAGCAGTGCACCGGGCACCACCTCGGCCGTGAGCCGGTTACAGAGCCCGACGGTGTCGCCGTCGAGCTGGAATTGATCACGCTCCTCCACTGTGATCGTGACCCGGTGCCCTCGTAGCCGATCAAGCTGGTCATCCGGTTTTGGACGACGAGTCAAGACGCGGGTCGTCATCCTGACCCAGTCGCGCAGCGTACGCGGTGATGCGACGAGCACATCCAGCATTCCGTCATCCGCCCGCGCGCCCGGAATCAGCTGAATGTTGGCCAGCAGAAAACCCACGTTGCCAACCACAATGAGATGGGCCCGGCGCTTGAACGCTGGCTCGTCATCGACCGCAATAGTGGCATGCATCGCCGGATGGTTCGCGTTTTGTGCCGCGGAAACAAAGTAGGCAGCCGAGCCGACGGCCTTCTTCATCTTCGCGTCCGTGCCCTCCATGATCACGGCGTCCAGGCCGATGCCGGCCATTACCGCGAAATGATCAGGCGGGTGGTCGTCAATCTGAAGGCGTACCAGATCGACCGGCTTGTCAACCCCATCAAAGGCAACATCGAGCGCCGCAACCTCATCCAGTGGGATGCCGATATTGCGCGCCAGCAGATTCCCGGTACCAGCAGGGATCAGGCCGAAGGGAATCCCGGTATTGGCAAGCCCGGAGCAGATCACCCGGATCGTGCCGTCGCCGCCGGCCCCCAATACCAGGTCGACGTTCTCGCGGACGGCCTGTTCCGTCATGGCTCGACCTGGGTCGTCGCTCGTGGTCTCCAGCCAGAGAGCCCGATCCCAGCCGTGGCTCTTCAGCTCATACTCCACGTGCCGCCGAAAGGTGATCCAGTCGGTGACCTTGGCCGGGTTGAAGATCACTGCGGCGCGCCGTGACGGTGCGACTGGTCGCTCCTCGGCAACAGCACGGCTGCGGACGATCTCGCCCACGAGTTCATGGGGAACCGGCACCTTGACTCCCGCCACCAGCAGGGCAACCGTTGCGGCCAGCGCGCCCCAGAGTGCGCCGCCGACGATGTCGGTGACGTAATGCCCACCGGTGATCCAGCGATCAAATGCGACGGCCAGAACCAATAGGCCGGAGCCGACCTGCCAGAACATCCGGGCACGTACCGTCTGCCTCGTTACGGCGAACGTCGCGCCTACGGCGATGGACAGAGCTACGGCGCCCGCGGTGTGGCCAGACGGGTAGGCGTAGCCGGTCGATGTCAGCAGGTCGAGGGCCTGCTCTGGCCGCGGACGCTTAAAGCTGACTTTCAGCAAAGACACGCCGCCCCAGCTGATGGCAATGACCAGGACCAAGGCTAGGGCGAGCTGCCGCAGCCGATGTCGGGCTGCCCACAAAGCGATTGCTGCCAGAGCGGCGTACTCGAATCCCGGCCACGTCACCAGGGCGAATGCGCCGGCAATCTCGGCGGTCCTGGAGAGGGGATCCAACGCCGGCGGCTCAGTGCGTTGATCAAAGGCCGCGAAAGCAGGTGAGGTGAACGTGAGCCAGGTCCACAAAATGAAAGCCACCAGCAACGAGATTGCTATCAGGACCGATGATCGGGCCGGGGGGCGACGGACCATAACCGCTCAATCATGGCAGCAGGTGCCAACGGCGGAGCCGGTTACGCCTGCATCAGAATGCACATCCCTCACCGCGAGCATCGGCATGCGCCAGCGATCACAATGCAATCGCATGCTCGGGCACGCATGGTTAGGCTTGCCCGGTGATTGATGTCAAGGTGCTTCGCCTCGATCCAGATCGCGTGCGAGCGTCTCAGCGGGCTCGCGGCGAGTCGGAGTCCCTGGTCGATGATCTGATCAAGGCTGACGAGGCGCGTCGCAACGCGATCGCACAGTTCGAAGAGCTTCGAGCCGAGCAGAAGGCGCTTGGCAAGCGGGTAGCGCAGGCTCGCGGTGAGGATCGTACGGAGTTGTTGAGCCGCACCAAGGAGCTCGCCGACATGGTGAAGAAGGCAGAAGCTGCGCAGAACGAAATCGGCAGCGCCTTCGACCACATGCTGCGCCAGGTCGGAAATCTGGTCTTCGACGACGTGCCGATCGGCGGCGAAGACGATTATGTGGTGTTGGAGAACCTGGGCACCCAGCGGGACTTCGCGGCTGAGGGCTTCCAACCCAAAGATCATCTAGAGCTCGGTCAGCTGCTCGGCGCCATCGACGTGGAGCGTGGCGCCAAGGTCTCTGGGTCTCGCTTCTACTACCTCACCGGCCAGGGAGCCGAGCTCGAGCTGGCCTTGATCAACTTGGCCATGAGCACCGCGCTCTCCAACGGCTTCATTCCGTTCATTCCACCAACGCTGGTAAAGCCGCAAGCGATGGAGGGCACCGGATTTCTCGGTCAGGCCGCCCAAGACGTCTACCATCTTCCGGAAGATGATCTTTATCTGGTCGGCACGTCTGAGGTTCCGCTGGCGGCCTACCACTCGGACGAGATCCTCGATCTTGACACGCTGCCACGCCGGTATGTCGGCTTCAGCCCGTGTTATCGGCGGGAGGCAGGCTCCCACGGCAAGGACACTCGAGGCATCTTTCGGGTGCACTGGTTCGACAAGGTGGAGATGTTCGTTTTTTGCGCGCCGGAGCAAGCAGCGTCGGAGCACAAAAGATTGCTGCAATGGGAAAAGGACTTCATCTCCGCGCTCGAGATTCCATTCCAGGTGATCGAGCTGGCGGCTGGTGATCTTGGCCTAAGCGCTGCGCGTAAGTACGACTGCAACGGCTGGCTGCCGACTCAAGATCGTTATCGGGAGATTACGTCGACCTCGAACTGCACGGATTTCCAAGCCCGCCGGCTCAACATCCGGGCTCGCTTCGACTCCGGCACGGCACCTGTGGCCACCTTGAACGGGACGCTCTGCGCCATGACCCGAACCATAATCATGATCTTGGAGAATCACCAGCAGGCTGATGGATCGGTACGCATCCCGATGGCGTTGCGCCCGTACCTCGGAGGCCGCGAGGCCCTGACGCCGCGTTGAGTCCATTAGCTGATCAGGCCTGGCGTCCACGCCTGGTCGCACTTGACATTGACGGCACCCTTGTCGATCGCAACGGATTCCTGCCGGATTCCGTTGCAGAGGCGGTTGGGGAAGTCGTGCAGGCCGGCGTACCGGTGGTGTTGTCAACCGGTCGGTCTTGGCACGGCACTCGGTCGCTCTTCGATGAGCTCCAGCTACCGCCGGGACCAACCGTGTGCTCCAACGGTGCAGTGGTAGTTCGTTACCCGCCGCAGGAGATCATCAAGGCCATCACCTTTGACCCACGGCCGGTGATCACCCAGGTTGAGGAATTTGCACCCGGCACCTTGATTGCGGTCGAGGAAATCGGGATTGGTTACCGGCTCAACGATCGTTTCCCGGACGAGGATCTGACCGGCGAGTTGATCATCGAGGATGCTGAGCAGCTCAGCTCGCGGCCAGTAACCCGGGTGATCTTGAGGGACGCGACACGCTCCGAGGAGGAGTTCCTGGCATTGGCTGGCCACCTCGGGATGCATGGGATTACCTACTTCATCGGCTGGGGCAGCTGGCTTGATATAGCTCCCGAGGGAGTGAACAAGGCAACCGCGCTGGCCGAGGTGGCGGCCGGCTTCGGGGTGGCGGCGGCAGACGTCCTTGCCTTCGGTGACGGCGCCAATGACATAGAGATGCTCCGCTGGGCCGGCCGGGGCGTGGCGATGGGCGACGCCCCGGAGGAGGTCAAGGCAGCAGCGGACGATGTCACCAAAACCATTGACGACGGTGGTCCGGCGGCTGAGCTGCGTGCCTGGTTCGGTTAGCGCAGGCGCTGACGAGTCGGGAGATTAACGGCGGGGGTCCTCGTCCCGGCGAATCTCGTCTCGACCGATATCGTCTCGGGCCGAAGTGTCATCGACATCGAGTCGACTCGAACTGACTTGGTCGTCCCGTACGGCCGGACCGCCGCGGTCGTCACGCGCAGTGGTGGTGCCTTGGTCGTCGTATGCCGTTCGATCACCCGCATCAGTGCGATCGCGGACGTCCTGGTCGCGGACGTCCTGGTCGCGGACGCCTTGGTCGCCTACGGTGCGGTCGCGGACGTCTGCGTCGTATGCCGCCTCGTCGGCAGCACGCCCGGGGCGACTGTCGGTGGCACGCCTCGGACCCTCGTCCACGTCATCGTCGGTTGCGCGCCTCGGACCACTCGTGTTGTCGCCCATGCCGCGGGTCCGTACGTCGGGGTCGATCCTGTCCGCTTTGCGCAGCGTGTCTTCAACATCCGACCGTGCTGCAGCGGTTTGCTCTCGTTGTTCGGCAGAGGTCGATGCTAGCCGGTCGGCTTCGGCCCGTCTGTCCTCAGCCTGTGCAGCGATGGCGTTCGCCTCTGCCTCTTTGCGATCGAGCTCCGCGGCCCGCTCAGCCGCCTCTTTCCTTATCTGCTCAGCGCGAGCGCGGCGGGCACCTGCGCGGCTCCGCGTTATGACGTACGCCAGCACGGCGACGATCACGACAATGACGATCACGAGAATGATCCATGCAGTGGTGCTCATTGCCGGTTCCCTTCTGTCAGGCGGCCTAGGACTTTTGCCGTTTTGCATGCTGCCGCATGCGAATATCCGCCTTGTAGTGGGTACCCGCCCAGGCTGAACCAAAACTAGCGGTTGGGCCGAGTCAGGCCGCTTGCCGACCGCGGCGGACGAGTGGTGAGCCGGTGACAATAGCCGCGACCGCGACCACCTCCGCAGCGCTGGGCCTTGGCGGAGCGGTACGCACCGCGGGCTGGCGGCGCTCACGGCGCAAGTGACGCTTAACCGTGGAGAGTGAACAACCGAGCCGCTGCGCCAACGTCTCCAGGCTCTCATTGGGATTGGCGTTCCGGAGCCGCACCACCTCACCGTGATTGACCTGGCGATGGCGACGGGTGACTCCGGCGAGGCTGTCGAAGTCTTCTGGTTCAACGGTGATATCCAACTGCCGCCGAATCTGGGCTCGCTGTTGCGGCGTCGTACCCGCGACATAGCCGGCAACGTCGTACTCCACTACCGCCCGGTAGAGACAGTCGACGATCAGCGGACAGTTCCGGCAGGCGGCCTGGGCGGGGGTCAGCAATGCCACCTGACGACGCCGTACCGTTCCGGGTGCGCTTGGGGGCAGTGGCTCCTCTAGAAGTTGATCTTGGAAGACGGTGGTTAGTTCGAGGCATCGGGCGGCGGCATAATCGCTGATCTTGGTGGTCCAGGTGGGCATGTGGTCTCTCCGCGAGATCTCGTAAGGGGCAACGGACCTCGGCTGAGACGGCAACATGCGGTATCTGGTTCCCGGCTCTCTGCAAAATTTCCGACCAATGACGGCTTTCGACCCCTGCAAGCGGCTTCGGCTACCGAAAACTGCGCATTGGTCGGAAATTTGATTCGGCAGAGACAGACCCGGCCTGGACGATGCGGCAGTTCTTAGAGATACATCCCGCTGGTGCCATCGCGCGGCCGGCCTTCCTGGGGCGGAACGGGCGTGGGACCTGGCGGTAGTGCTCGCCGCATCTGCTCCAGCTGTGCGCGAGCCGCCATTTGCTGGGCGAAAAGGGCGGTTTGAATGCCGTGGAACAACCCCTCTAGCCAGCCCACCAACTGAGCCTGGGCGATCCGCAACTCATCGTCGCTGGGAATGGCGTCATCGCTGAATGGCAAGGTGATGCGTTCCAGTTCCTCCGACAGCTCGGGCGAAAGGCCATCCTTGAGCTCGCTGATCGAGGTTTCGTGGATCGCGCGCAGCCGCTGTCGGCTGGCCTCATCAAGCGGAGCCGACTTCACCTCAGCGAGGAGCTGCCGGATCATGTTGCTGATCCGCATCACCTTTGCGGGCTCCTCGACCATATCGGTCACTGATTTCGGTTCATCGGTTGGACTTTCGGCCGTGTCGGGCGGCGGACCTTCAACGGCCATGGCCTCCGGCGTCACCACGTAGACCCGACCGTCATCGGTTTGGCCAGCTACTCCTGGCATCTCGGGCTGTTCGTTGCTGGCTGTCGAGTCAGTGGTCATATCTGTAGATCCTAGAGAGGGACGCGTATGCCGGAGCCCTTTGTACCCATGGCCGGGAGTGGAAAACCGGTGGAGTCGGTCAGCGTCTACGTCCTACGCTGAGTTGGTCATGCACGACTTCCCGCCGCTGGTCCCGGACTTGGCGGGGCTGGACTCGTCCGCGTACACCACATCCACTCGAAGAGGGCAGGTCGTGGTGCGCCGTAGGCTGCCCGGACGCGACTTCACCAATCCTGAAACGCGCAGCGGCGCTCGATTCCTCGGCTGGTTGCTCTGGCAGCAGTTGCCAGCCCTCGTGCTGACCTCGCTCATCAGTGTCGTGGAGTGGTTGCCCGGCTCGATTGGGCCCTACATCGTCGGCAAGATCGTTGATGAGGGGATCGTGCCGCATGACATGGCGACGGTTCTTCGGCTTAGCTCGATCATGTTTGGGCTGGTGATCACCGGGATCATCGCCAGCGTGCTCGGGCACACTATGGTGGTCCGCACCTGGCTGGTTGCCATGTACGGCACGATGAAGCTGGTTACCCGCAAGGTGACGCAGATGGGGCACGTGCTTCCGCAGCGTACGCCGACTGGCGAGGTGCTCAGCGTTTCGGCAGGTGATTCCGATGAGTTCGGATCATTGACCGAGATCGTGTCACGGTTTGCCGGCGCCTTGATCGCGTACTTGGTGATCGCAGGCTTGGTGCTGTCGACTTCGATCAAGATGGGCATCGTAGTGCTGGTCACGGCCCCATTGATCGTCTTGTTCGCGATGCCGTTGCTGCGGCCCTTGCAGCGGCGCGAAGAGATCGAACGCAACAGAACCTCGGATCTGACCTCCATGGTGACCGACATCGTGGCTGGCTTACGCATTCTGCGCGGTATTGGTGGCGAACACACCTTCTCCCGCAACTACGCCGAGCAGTCGCAACATACCCGGCAGGCAGCCGTCTCGGCTGGCGTCTGGCAGGGCGCTGTGGACGCGACGAGTGTGCTGTTCTCGGGTCTGTTTCTTGTGGTCTTGACCTGGCTTGGCGCTCGTGAAGTCGTTGCCGGGGATCTGACCGTTGGCCAATTGATCAGCTTCTTCGGTTACGCGATCTTCATGGTGTGGCCCATTCAGACATTCTTTGAACTGGCGCAGAAGTGGATCCGCAGTGTGGTGTCGGCGCGCAAGACCGTTGCGGTACTCGATCACCAGCCGCCGTGGCGAACTCCCGAGCCACCGCTGACCTTGCCGGATCACGAAATCTTGCATGATCAAGAGTCGGCGTTCGTCGCTCGGCCGGGCGAATTTACGATCATCGTCAGCGCGGTTCCCGACGACTCAGCCGCGCTTGCTGATCGGCTCGGCCGATATTTGCCGAGTGATCATGAACCGGTGAGTTTGGGCGTCGCGGACGGCCTGAAGGGTCGTGCCGCTCGGCGCGCCTGGAAGCGGCAGCGTGCCGAGCAGGCGCGGCAGGTTGAGCGCGATCGGCAGCTCGCCGGCCAGAAGTGGGGCGTCAGCCTGGGCTCGGTGGATCTTGGAGATGTGCCAATCGATCAGGTTCGGAAGCGGATCGTGGTCAGCGATACCGCAAGTCAGGTTTTTGCCGGCACCTTGCAGTCGGTGATCGATCCCCATGGCCAGCTCAGCCTCGAGGAGGCTGAAACGGCACTGCGAGTTGCCGCGGCCGAAGATGTGTTTGCTGGCTTGCGGGGCGGTTGGCAGGGCCGGATCGACGAGCGTGGTCGCGGGCTGTCGGGCGGCCAGCGGCAGCGCGTGGTGCTGGCCCGAGCGCTGGGCCTCGACCCACAGATTTTGATCTTGGTCGACCCCACATCGGCTGTCGATGCCCATACTGAGGCCTTGATCGCTGAGCGGTTGGTGGCCCATCGTCGTGGCAAAACCACGATTGTGACCACGGCCTCGCCACTCCTGCTACATCATGCCGACCGGGTGGCGTTTCTGTTCAACAACCGGATCATCGCGTACGGCAGTCACGAAGAATTGCTGCAGACCAACCCGGACTACCGGCGTACCGTCGCCCGGGCGCTGGATGAGCCTGCGGAGGATGTCGATGACTGATCTGCAGACCGATCTCCGGGGCTCGGCCGAGACCTGGCGGGTGACGCCGCCGACAGCAGCGGTCCCTCAGGAGTTGCTGCCTCCGCAGAGCGCTTCTCTTGCTGCACGGCTGCGCGCCTGGCGGCGACGCCACCTGCTCCGGCAGCGGCGGGCGGAGGAGTTCTTCGCGGCCTCGCGCCACCCTGACCGCGGGCTTCCGGTTGCTGATCGACGGGAGGTTGGCGCCTTCGCATCGCGGATGCTGGGTACCCGGCGCTCCATGATCACCGCGCTGTTGGGATTGCATGCATTGGCTGCCGTG
>JBKPEY010000632.1:0-2068 GCA_046744405.1 Actinomycetota bacterium | reverse complement strand
GCCGCCGGCAAGCCGACCTTCGAGCTCAGTGCGGATGAGATGGAACTCGGCATCGGCATTCATGGTGAGCCAGGTCGGCGGAGAGTCGCATTGGCCAGTGCTCACCAGATCGCCAACCAACTCCTGGAGCCGATCCTTGCTGATCTTGACTTCACCTCGAGTCCGGTGATCGCCATGCTGAATGGGATGGGTGGTACGCCGCTGATCGAGCTTTATCTGATGTACGGCGAGGTCGCCAAGATCCTGGATAGGGCTGGCATCAGCGTCGCGAGGAAAATCGTCGGGAACTACATCACATCCTTGGAGATGGCGGGGTGTTCGGTCACCCTGCTTCGGGCGGATGAGAAATTGATCAGGTTGTGGGATGCTCCGGTAAACACCGCCGGACTGAGGTGGGGGATATAGCGATTGTGGCCAGCGCAGTCATTCCCATCGCACAACTGATCGACTGGTTGCGGCGCTATCACGAACTGGTGATCAGGAACCAAGCCGAGCTTACCGAGCTGGATTCAGCGATCGGTGATGCTGATCATGGCATCAATATGGCTCGCGGCATGACGGCAGTGATCGACAAGCTTGATGGGCAACACGTGGCACACGCCAACGACTTGTTCAAGACGGTCGCTATGACGCTCGTCATGTCCGTCGGCGGCGCCAGCGGGCCTTTATACGGGACCTTCTTCCTACGCTTCGGGAGCGCAACTGGACCGGCTGTGGAGCTCGACACGGCAGCATTGATGACCGGGTTGGACGCTGGTCTCGCCGGGATCATCGAGCGTGGCAAGGCACACGCCGGTGACAAGACCATGGTCGACGCGCTTTCCCCAGCTTTGGCCGCCATGGAGTCAGTGATCAAGAACGGTGGTGATCTGGCAGCCGCAGTAAGGGCCGGGCGGGATGCCGCAGTCGCCGGCCGTGATGCCACCGTGCCGATGATCGCCCGCAAGGGCCGAGCGAGCTATCTGGGCGAGCGTAGCGTCGGGCACATGGACCCGGGTGCGGCATCGATGGCGCTGCTCTTCGAGGCCCTGGCTGCCGGCCTGGCAGGCTGACTGGCGATGGTTGGAATCGTCGTCGTTTCGCACAGTGCCGATCTGGCTCATGCAGCGGTGGACCTGGCGCTGCAGATGGTGCCAGGGTCCGCGCCGCGCATTGAGGTCGCGGCCGGCACGTCGGACAATCGCCTCGGCACCGACGCATCACGCGTGGCGGAGGCCATTGTGACGGCCGACGACGGTGATGGCGTTGCGGTGATCATGGATCTTGGTTCAGCTGTGTTGAGTGCTGAACTGGCGCTTGAGCTCTTGCCCGAACCGCGTGAAACCAGGCTGGTACCGGCGGCGTTCGCAGAAGGCATCTTTGCGGCGGTCATCGCTGCTGCCGCAGGCGCCGAGCTTGACGTCGTTGCTCGGGATGCCACCGAGGCTCTCCAGGCAAAAGCCGCGCAGCTTGATCAGGACGTACCCCAGGTGAATGTTGCGCCGCCGCCGATCACTCGCCCTGCGATAGTTGCCGAAGCCACGGTGGTAAACCGCGACGGCATCCATGCCCGCCCTGCCGCGCTGATCGTCGATGCTCTTGCTTCTCTGGAGGCGCGGGTCATGATCAGTACGGAGCGTTCGGCGCCAGTGGCGGCGCGCAGCCCTACCGCCTTGATGTCACTCGGCGCTCGGGCGGGCGATGTCCTTCGGATAGAAGCCGACGGCGCCGCTGCTGCGGCGGCGGTTGATCGGATTCTTGCCCTGGTACGCGATGGATTCTCCGAAGCCCTCCAAGGTTCGGATAGGCCCACCCGGCAGAACAGTGCCAGCCTGCATCCCATCGGAGTTAGCCCAGGGCGCGTGAGCGGGCCCGCTTACCGAATGTCTGATCCTCTTGTCGAGCCTGATCCCAGTATTCGTATTCCCGACGCGGAACGGCCAGGCGCGGTAACCCGGCTGACCGAAGCCGCCGCCGATGTAGCCGAGCAGCTCCGAAGCCGGAGTAATTCCGCCGGAACCGTGGGGCAGCTGCTCGCGGCTACTGCTGCAATCGCGACAGACCCCGACCTTCTCGCCGATGCCGCTAC
>JBKPEY010000223.1:0-8746 GCA_046744405.1 Actinomycetota bacterium | reverse complement strand
ACCCTGACCCGACCGGCCCGCATTATCAACACGTGCCCGGGCTGATCACTCCAGAGAATGAGGTCTGGTTTGATGTGGTTCCCAGTGACAACGGGCAAGCCACCGACGCGACATTCGTCCCATTCAAGCCTGTCGATCGCGTAGGCGAGGGAAAGATGTCAATCGTTATCCATGCGCTTCCCACGAACCCTGTTACCGGCAAGGCCGGCACGAAGGAGACATGCCTGCCGCTCGCAGTTGGCGACATCTGGTGACGCGCTGCTGATCGTATCCTCAGGCGACCACAGCTTCGGCCGCAGCGTCCGGTCCTTCTTGGCGGTACAGCGCCAGGAAGTGGCCTGCCTCGTCTAATAAAGCGGCTGTGCGTCCTGGCAAGACCAAACCGTCCAACCGTCGACCGTTTCGGACGTAGCTCGCCTGCGGCTCGGTGACCGTCAAGGTTGTGAAGCACTCGCGGACGACGTGATCAAGAGGCATGATCTTGAGGCTGCGTTCAGCCTCCTCGAGCGTCTGGGCATCCTTGATTGTGAACTGTCCAACGCGTGTACGTCGCAACGCGGTCAAGTGACCGCCCGTTCCAAGAATGCTTCCCAGGTCACGAGCCAGGGCCCGCACATACGTACCGGACGAACACTCGACCACCATGTCAAGATCAACAACATCGTCGCCGTTCACCCTAAGGTCGCGGCGGCCAAGCACATCGAACCTCTGAATGATCACCCGCCGTGGCGCAAGAGCAACGTCCTGGCCGGAACGCACTTTGGCATACGCCCGGATGCCCTCGATCTTGATCGCCGAGACTGCAGATGGCACCTGCAACAGTTCGCCGCGAAGTACGGCTAGCGCAGTCTCGATCTGCTCATCGGTCACGCCCTGTGCTCCAGCCACGGCGGTCACATCGCCCTCGGCGTCGTCTGTCACCGTCGACATCCCGAGCCGGATAGTTGCCTGGTATGCCTTCTCGGTCAAGGCCAAGTAGCCAAGCAACCGTGTCGCTTTACCGATCCCGATCACCAGAACACCGGTAGCCATCGGATCGAGGGTGCCGGCGTGCCCAACTTTCCGAGTGCCGGCAATCCGCCGGATTTTGGTAACGACATGGTGGGAGGTCCAGCCAGCTGGCTTGTCGATCACCACGACCCCAGACGGTGATTCGACAGCGTCAGGGCTGCTCGTCGTCATCGTTGTGTTTATACGGGTCGGCCTCGCCTGCGTACGCTGCACCAGCGGCCTGCTCGGCAACCTTGGCGTCGATGGATCTAGCCTGAGCCAGGAGGTCGTCGATCTGTCTGGCGTTTTCTGGTACGGCGTCGAGCAGGAACGTCAACGTCGGGGTAAACCGCAAGCCAAGTTGCTTGCCAACTTGAGCGCGGATTAGCCCTGTCGCCGAGCGCAGTGCTGCTCCTGTGGCGGCCTGCTCCTCCTCGGTGCCGAGCACCGTGTAGAACACCGTGGCGTCGCGACTGTCACCGCTCAGACGTACGTCAGTCACCGTCACGAACCCGAGCCTTGGATCCTTGATCCGCCGCTCCAGCATTTCGGCGACAATCACTTTGATCTGGTCGGCCAGCTTGTCAACGCGTGGCGAGCCCATCCGATCCTCCCTCACGCTCACTTGTCAGAACTGAGCAGCGCCATAGCACGGCTCAGTTCTGACAACTCGGCGGTTACGAGCGCGGCTTCTCGCGCAGCTCGTAGGTCTCGATGATGTCGCCGATCTTGATGTCGGAGTAGTTGGCGAGCGTCATGCCGCACTCATACCCCTCACGCACCTCGGTCACATCATCCTTCTCCCGCCGCAGCGAGGCGATGGTGCTCTCGGTAACGACGACGCCCTCGCGGAGCAGGCGCGCCTTGGCATTACGGCGGATCGTTCCGCTGAGGACCATACACCCGGCGATGATGCCAGCCTTGGACGAGCGGAAGATCTCCCGAATCTCTGCCTGACCGAGAACGACCTCTTCGTAGATCGGCTTCAGCATGCCCTTCAGCGCTGCCTCGATCTCGTCGATCGCTGCATAGATCACCGAGTAGTAGCGGATGTCCACGCCCTCGCGATCGGCGAGCTCTGAGGCCTTGCCTTGTGGCCGTACGTTGAAGCCGACGATGACGGCATCCGAGGCCGCGGCCAGCGAGACGTTGGTTTCGGTGATCGCGCCGACGCCGCGGTCGATCACCCGCAGGCTGACCTCGTCACCAACATCGATCTTAGACAGCGCGTCCTCCAGCGCTTCCACCGAACCGGCACCGTCACCCTTGAGAATGAGCCGCAGCTCCTGCGTCTCGCCCTTCTCGAGCTGCTCGAACAGCTGGTCGAGGGTCTTGCGTCGAGTACCGGCCGCCTGAGCAGCCATCCGCAACCGTGCCGCCCGCCGTTCGGCGATCTGCCGAGCCATGCGGTCGTCGTCGACCACCAAGAAGCTGTCCCCGGCACCCGGCACAGCCGTCAGGCCGAGTACCTGTACCGGGAACGACGGCGGAGCCTCAGTGACGTTTTCGCCATGATCATCGAGCAGTGCACGTACCCGGCCGTGCGCGGGGCCGGCAACGATCGAGTCACCCACGTTGAGAGTCCCGCGCTGCACCAGCACTGTGGCTACCGGACCACGACCCTTGTCCAGGTGCGCCTCGATGGCGACGCCTTGAGCATCCATCTCGGGGTTGGCTCGCAGATCAAGCGCCGCGTCGGCGGTGAGGATGACCGCCTCCAGCAGGTTTTCCAGGCCCTGGCCGGTGACCGCCGAGACGTCGACGAACATGGTGTCGCCGCCGTACTCCTCCGGTACCAGGCCGTACTCGGTCAGCTGACCACGGACCTTCGTCGGGTCGGCGCCCACCTTGTCGATCTTGTTCACTGCTACGACGACCGGAACCTCGGCTGCCAGAGCGTGGTTCAGCGCCTCGATCGTCTGTGGCATCACGCCGTCATCCGCAGCGACAACCAGTACTGCGATATCAGTCGACTTGGCACCCCGGGCACGCATTGCGGTAAAGGCCTCGTGACCAGGAGTGTCGATGAAGGTGATCTTGCGTTCCTCGTCCTCCACCTCGGTTGAGACCTGGTACGCGCCAATCGCCTGGGTGATTCCGCCTGCCTCACGCGCCACCACGTTCGTCTTACGGATGGCATCGAGCAGCTTGGTCTTGCCATGATCAACGTGGCCCATAACGGTAACGACTGGCGGCCGAGCCGCGAGATCCTCCTCGCCACCGGTGTTCTCTCCGAACTCGATGTCGAAGCTCTCCAAGAGCTCGCGGTCTTCATCCTCAGGAGAGACGACCTCGATGTCGTAGTTGAGCTCAGCACCCAGGACTTGCAGAGTGTCATCGCTCACCGACTGGGTTGCGGTCACCATCTCGCCGAGATGAAACAGCACCTGGACCAGAGAAGCCGCATCTGCGCCGATCTTCTCAGCCAGGTCGGTCAGCGACGCGCCACGGGCAAGCCGGACCTTCTGGCCGTCACCCTGCTTGACGCGGATGCCACCGATCGATGGTGCCTCCATCTGATCAAACTCTTGACGACGCTGCTTCTTCGACTTGCGACCACGCCGGGTCGGGCCGCCCGCGCGGCCGAACGCACCTTGAGTGCCACCGCGACCCCCGCGACCACCACGGCCGCTGGGCGGTGGTCCGCCTGGCGCACCACCGGGACCTCCACGCCCCGGTGCGCCGGCGCCTGCACGACGACCGCCAGCGGGTGCACCGCGGCCACGGGCACCAGGTCCGGCGGGCGCTCCGCCGAGCTGTCCGGAACTCTGCTTGGGCATCATCGCTGGGTTGGGTCGCGGCATGCCCGGTAGCCCCGCACGACCGCCCTGCATCGGAGCGCGGCCAGCAGGCGGACGCGGCGCAGCGGGTCTGCCGCCATCTGGACCGGGACGCGGCGCGCGCGGCTGACCCATTCCTTGCGAGGAAGCGAACGGGTTGTTGCCAGGGCGCGGGGTTCCCGGACGCCGAGCGGCCTGGCCCGGAGCGCCCGGGAGTCCGCCGGTAGAACCGGGACGCGGGCGCGGCGGTGCAGCTGGCCCCTCGTTGATCCGAGCGGCGGGCGCCTGTCCAGGTGCGCGCGGCACTCCTGGGCGTGGCGCCGGCGTCGGCTGCGACGGAGCTGGCTGCTGAGTTGCTGATTCTGCTTGCGCTGCTGGCGCAACCGGTTCCGACGGCGGTGCCGACGGAGCGGCAGGTGCCGCCGGTGCGGCGGGTTTGGTCACCGTCGGCGCCTCAGCAGGCACCTCAACAGGAACCGGGGCGGCAGCCGCAGCTTGACCGTCGGCACTCTTGGCGGCTGCCTTCTTTGTCGTGGTCTTCTTAACCGGAGGCGGCTCGCTTGCCAGCTTCTCCTTGAGACGCCTCTCAACCGGCGCCTCAACGGTGGAGGAGGCCGATCGTACGAACTCCCCCATGTCCTTCAGCATGCTGAGGACGATCTTGCTCTCGACTCCGAGCTCTTTCGCAAGCTCGTAGACACGGACCTTTGCCACTGCTCTCCTTGTTGGCGGTCCGGGCCTAGATTCCGGACCAGTTAGTTGTCGATCATGCTCATTGAGCGGTTCTCATCGAGCGGTCATGAGCTGGTGCCCACTTTCTGGTTCGGCTCTCGCGTACGCGAGTGCTTGCTCAACTCATCCGCTGCCAGGTGGAGCGGATGCATTGGAGACTCTATGCCCAGCCGCGCGCACCTGTCTAAGTGAGCGCACTGAGAAACTCTCGGATTGCGGCAGCGGCTCGCTGCCCATCAACCTCTGACCGTAAAGCCCTCCCCAGGCTACGTCGTTTGAGGGCCCGGTCAAGGCATTCGAGTCTTGGATGGAGGTACGCCCCTCGGCCTGGCCGTGTCTGGCGAAAATCAATCGCTACTGATCCATCTTCGGCCACGATGCGAAGGAGTCGAGCTTTGTCGTCCCGGATCCTGCACCCGACACAGCTGCGTACGGGGACGGGCACCGCAATAGGCTAGCGCCGCAGAGATGTCGCATATTCCAGACCGGGCGACTGCCTCAACTACTCGCTGATCTTGATTTCGGCTGATGTGACGAGGGCCGATGAGCCGACGCCGTCCACAGTCAGGATGGCTTTCCAAGTTCCAGGGAATGGAAAGCGGAAGCTACCGACCCAGACGCCGTCGCGCATGCTCATGGGTACTGCTATCGGCGGGATGTCACGGCCTAGGTTTCCGATCTTCAAGCTGACTCGCTTGGCTTTTAGCGGCTTGCCGTTGTTGTCGGACAGAACTAGGTGCAAATGGCTGCCACCTGTGGTGGCCGGCAGGATGGCGAGTGCTGCCTTACCGTGGTCGGGGAGAGACATCTGGGCCACGGCGTCGAGGGCGGCCACGGGTCCAGTGCCCTGGCCGGTGGAGGGTGCCGGCTGGGTGGTCTGAGTCGGGGGCGCGGTCATGCTGAGCAGCGCAGTCACGATAAGAACGGCCACCGTCATAGCGACCTCACATCGGACTGACCGTATCGGTACCCGGTACTGCTGGAGCCGCCGTCGTGAGACTGAGGCGACTGCGATAGTGCCTGCAACAAGAGCGAGTTTGATCAGGAGGGTGAACCCGTATTGGGTCTGCCAGAGCTGGTCGAGCGCGCTGAGGTGGCGCAGCGCGTTCAAGGTCCCAGTGGCGATGAGGGTGAGCACTGAAGCCATGGCAACGGTGGAGAACTTGTGCAGACCGCGCGGCTCGACGGCTCGGCCCAAAACGGCAATCGCAACCAAGCCGCCGACCCAGATCCCAGCAGTGAGGGCATGAACCGTGTCGACAAGGAGCTCCAACGGTCCGTAGGCAGCTGCGTGCCCGGCCGCGGCGAGGGTGACCGCGGTGCCCACTAAACAGGCCGGCAGGAGCCAGATGGCGAGCTCGGTAAGAATCCTGGGCAGTCGCCACGCGAGTACGGCAAGGACGCAATAAAGTCCCAGCCGCCATATCATCGCGGTGCCGAACGGGGTTCCCAGGGTCTGCTGTATCAGTCCGGGGTCCGGAGCACGGCTCATCGAGACACCGGCGGTGTACGGGCCCTGGACCAGAATGGCGGCAACCGCCATGGAGGCGCCAAGCAGGAGCCCACCGCGTACCAGCAGCTGCAGAGCCTTGTTCTTGCTGCTGTCCGGCGAGCAGAACAAGACGAAGGCAGTCACCCCGGCCACCAGCGCAAACCCGAGGTAGCCGGCCAGACGGATGGCAATCACAGGCCAGGGCGCGGTCAACCCACGCGCAACCGTTTCGACATTGGTCTCAGCGGTTCCTGTGCCAGTCACCGAACCGGGCCCCGTGGCGGCGGTACCAACCCCGAAGGAGGACGCTCCGCCGACCGGATGTCCGTCCGCAGACACGACCCGCCAGGTGATGATGTACGGCCCCTCCGGCAGGTCAGGCGGCATCGGCCAGGTGACGGTTCGGCCCTTGACCGTGGGCTGAGGTGTTGGCACGTTCGCGCCGACGTGATCGACCAGGCGAATGCCATTGTCGACGAGATTGATCGACTCGGTGAAGGTCATCCGGACCTCTGTCGGCGGCCTGGTCAATTGTGCCCCGTTGGCCGGAGTCATACTGACCAGCTCAGCGTGGGCCAGGGCCGGTGAAGCGAACAGGAAGGACCACACAGCTGCCAAGGTCACAAGCAGAGCCACGCGGCGGGCCACGGTGCCCAGCAATGCCATCGGCGTGCTCCTTATTTCAGGCCGACATCGACAACCAAATCAGGCGTTGATGTCCTGGCGGCTCGAGGAATCGGCAACGTCCGGTTCCGGCGTGGGCCGGCGCCAGCGCCACGCCAACAGCACGGCAACTACAGACAGCAGCATTGCGACCACCGACAGCACTGACGACAGGATGGCGCCGGACGCGTTGTCGCCCTGAGTGGCCGGTGTGACCTCCTTGTTGTCACTAGCCTGACCGCCGGACGCTGTGGAGTCCTGCTTTGCTGAGGGCGGCGTGATAGTCAGTATTGGCGCGGGGTGCTCAGGCTCGACAGAAGGATCTGCCGAGATCTGATTCCAGTTCACCCTGTCGCCGTTTGAGTAGATCTGGACAGCGTTGAACACCAGTTCGCCTGATTCGGGCAGCTGCCCAAGGCTTAGATCAAAATCTTTGAACTGGCCCGGACGGATACCGCCGCCCGTGGCAGTCCAGCTGACTTGTGAGACCACGGTGTCTAACTGCTCGCCAAACATCTCAATCGGCTTGTCGAGGTGGCGCGTCTTGGTGGTGATCTTCCAGCCGGGTATCGGCGTCGTCTGGACAGATCCGATCGGCTGATCCTCGGGCAGGATGACCTGCAGCTGTGTGGTTCTGGTCTCTTCCTGCTCGTTCGGGACGCGGAACGCAATTACTGAGAAGCTGCCGCCTTCAGCGCTTCCCGGCTGCACTGTCACATGTGCCTGCGCAAGTCCTGGCATGGCCAGGACCGCTATGACGGCGGCCCCGATGCCGGTCCCAAGCCGGGCGTAGGTCCGACGCCGGAACGAGCTGCTCTGGACCATGATGCTGTCTCAATTCTCGAAGAGGTGCCACCGGTGCCCCCGGCCCCCAGCCACCGCAGTGCTGGCTGTGATATCTGATGATGATGATGATTCGGCGATGGTCCACCGATGGCTTGCTCGCTGAGAGTCACGAGGTATGCGCCTTAGACCGTCGAGACGTGCGGCACATCGATCGTCGTCATCGCCGTCCATCCCTGATCCACCTCGTTGGCCCTGAACCTCAGCCAATTTAGCCGCAACAAGAACGACATACGCCGTTGCACAGAGCTTGAGACCGCCGGTTCGGTCCAGCCGAGTGCCACAAGTAATGCCGAACAGCCACCTGGAAGGATCAGGCCGGCGCGGTGTCAGATCTGATATCGATACGCCAGCCCGTTAGCCGGGCGGCAAGTCGGGCATTCTGTCCCTCACGACCGATGGCAAGCGACAGCTGATAATCCGGCACCACGACACGCGCGGCGCGCAAGGTCTCATCCACGACCGTCACCGATGTCACCTTGGCTGGCGACAACGCCTGTGCCACAAATGTCGCAGGGTCGGGAGAGTAGTCGATGATGTCGATCTTTTCTTCGTTCAGTTCGTGCATCACAGCCCGTACCCGCTGCCCCATCGGCCCGATGCAGGCGCCCTTGGCGCTGACGTCGGAATTGTGGCTCATGACCGCGATCTTGCTTCGGTGACCTGCCTCACGAGCCACCGCCTTGATCTCGACAGTCCCATCGGCGATCTCGGGCACTTCGAGCTTGAATAGCTTCTCCACCAGTCCTGGATGGGTTCGCGAGACGATGACCTGGGGGCCACGAAGTTCCTTGCGAACTGAGACCACATAGACCCGAATCCGTGTTCCGTGTGTGTAGTGCTCTCCGGGAACCTGCTCGCTCAGCGGCATGATTGCCTCGATCTTGCCAAGGTCGACTAGCACCGTCCGGCTGTCACTCCCCTGCTGCACGACGCCGGAGACGATGTCGCCTTCGACACCGGAGAAGTGTCCGTACTTCTGCTCGTCTTCGGCATCCCGCAGCCGCTGCATGATCACTTGACGGGCGGTTGAGGCCGCCACCCGCCCGAACCCGTGTGGGGTGTTGTCGTACTCCCCGATCTGCTGACCGTTCTCGTCAAACTCCGGCGCCAGCACTGTGACGTGACCGGTCTTGCGGTTGAGGTCGACCCGAGCTCCCTGCACGGCACCTTCGGTCTTCTCGTACGCGGTGAGTAGGGCGTCCTCGATTGCACTAGCCAGAACCTCGAAAGGCAGGTCCTTCTC
>JBKPEY010000325.1:0-9910 GCA_046744405.1 Actinomycetota bacterium | reverse complement strand
CGGGCGGTGTTGAACCAGGCGGAGGCGGTTCCGGAGTAGTTCCCCGGGACGGAGGACATGACCGTCGTGGTCGTTCCGGTGAGCGCGAAGGATGTGCCGAAGCCGGCCAACATCATCGGCACGACGAGCACCAGGTAGTGCGGATCTCCGCCCGATGCGGCCCAGCCGGCCAGGCCCCCCGCTCCCAGCAGCATGCCGGTGAGCACCAGGGGGCGGTCGCCGGTGCGGTGCGCCAGTCGACCAGAGAGGACGGAAGCGAACATCGTCATGGCCACCGCCGGGAAGAGGGCGATCCCGGTGCGCAGTGCGCTCAGGCCGCGGTTGTGCTGGAAGTACAGGCTGGCGGTGAAGATCATGCCGTAGAAGGCGAAGTTGAAGAGCAGGCCGATGGCCGAGGCGCCGCTCATTTGCCGGGAACGAAGCAGACGCAGCGGCAGTACCGGGTTGCGGGCTAGCCGCTCGCGCACGACGTAGGCGGCGGCTGATAACAGACACAGGCCGGCCCCGGCGAGAATGAGTGGGTCCGTCCAGCCCCGCCGTCCAGCCTCGTTGAGGACGGTGATGAGGAAGGCGACCGTCGCGATGATCGCACATTGTGCCGGCCAGTCCATGGGGCGATCTGTGCGGCGGGGCGAGGCGGAAACCCGACGCAGCGTCAGCAGCAGGCAGGCGAATCCGACGGGCAGGTTGAGAAAGAAGACCCAGCGCCAGCCCACAGTCGTGACCAGAAGACCGCCTAGTAAGGGACCGGCGGAGGCGGCGATACCTGCCACGGCACCCCACAGTCCGAAGGCACGCGAGCGCTCAGCGGGCTCGGGGTACGCCTGCTGGAGGAGAGCGAGCGAGCCCGGCACGATCAGCGCCGCGCCCAGCCCCTCCACTAGGCGAGCGGCGACGAGCAACCCGGTGGTCGGAGCCAGTCCGCAGGCAGCCGAGGCGGCCGTGAAGACAATTACCCCGGTGCAGAAGATCCGGCGGTTGCCCAACCGGTCGCCCAGCGCTCCGCCGGTAAGGAGCAGGCCTGCGAAGACCAGGGTGTAGCCGTCGGTAATCCACTGGATGTCTGTCAGCGACGCTGACAGCTCCCGGCCGATCACCGGCACGGCGACATTGATGATGGTCACATCGAGGATGACCATGAAGTAGCCCGCGCAGATTGCGACAAGCGGGGCGAGGTGCTGGCCCAGGGCTGCGGGCTCATTCGGTCGATCGGCGCGGATGCGGCCGGCGCGCACCATGGCAGCACGCTAGTGCAGATCTGACCCGGCGTCTGCACTGAAAACGCCTGAGGCGAAGGTCGCAAGCCTGCCAATAAGTCTGCCAATAAGTAGGAGATGCAAGTGGTTTTCCCGGCTGCTGAAGACAGGCGGTACGTTGGGTGCGGCTGGCCCGGTGGCACCCACAAGGAGCAGCCGGAGCAGCCGAATCCGCTCGTTAGACGCAGCGAGCCGGAGCCATACCGCCTCGGGGGCGGGGGGTCGTCCCCCGGAGTCAGCAGAGCCCCGGAGGGTGGTGGTACCACCCAGCGCGGCGATCCCGCACCGGGACCGATGAGATGCGGAACCACCGCATCGGGTGACGAGAGGATGCACCAATGAGCGACGCCAGCGGTGCAAGCGGAGAGATCGAGCTGGTCCAGCTGCTTACCCCGGAGGGTTTGCGTCTGGAGCATCCGGAGTACTCCTTCAGCGGCGACGATGATCAGATTCAGGGCTTTTACCGCGACATGGTGCTGACCCGCCGTATCGACGCTGAGGCAACGGCCCTGCAGCGCCAGGGTGAGTTAGGGCTGTGGGCTTCCTGCCTTGGACAGGAGGCGGCCCAGGTCGGCTCGGGACGAGCTCTCGGTAAGCAGGACTTCGTATTCCCCACCTATCGAGAACACGGTGTGGCGTGGTGTCTTGGCCTCGATCCGGTTCGGCTGCTCGGGTTGTTCCGAGGAGTTGATCTTGGCGGCTGGGACTCAGACAAGTACCGGTTCCAGCTCTACACAATCGTCATCGGAGCACAGACGCTGCATGCCACCGGTTACGCAATGGCCGTGGAGCGCGACGGCCTGGTAGGTACCGGTGACCCTGAGCGCGACGTTGCCGTGATCGGCTACTTCGGGGATGGCGCTTCCAGTGAGGGGGACGTGAACGAAGCTTTCATCTTCGCGAGCTCCTACAACGCACCAATTGTATTTTTCTGCCAGAACAACCAGTGGGCGATCTCCGAACCGATCGAGCGGCAGTCGCGAATTCCCTTATATCGCAGGGCTTCTGGGTTCGGCTTTCCCGGCGTACGCGTCGACGGCAACGACGTGCTCGCGGTTTATGCAGCGACCACGGCGGCCCTCGAACGGGCTCGCAGTGGCAGCGGCCCGTCGTTGATCGAGGCCTATACCTATCGCATGGGGGCGCACACGACATCTGATGATCCGACGAAGTACCGCCTCGCCGACGAGCTCGAACACTGGCGGCTGAAAGACCCGATCGAGCGAGTCAAGGCATATCTGACGAGATGCGGCAGCGGCGATGAGGCGTTCTTCGCCGACGTGGAGGCCGAAGCCTCAGACTTGGCCGCCGACCTGCGAGCGCGCTGCCTGGCTCTCCCAGACCCGCGCATCCTGGATCTTTTTGATCATGTGTACGCCGAACAGACCCCTTATCTGGCTGAGCAGAAGGCAGCGTATGCCGAGTACTTGGCAACCTTCGAGGACGGGAACTCCGAGGCGGTCAACGTGCATCCGCAAGCTCAACCTGCCCTCTTAGGAGGCGTGCACTGATGAGCACGCTGACCATCGCGAAAGCGCTCAATGCAGGGTTGCGTAGGGCCTTGGAAGCCGACCCGAAGGTGGTCATCGCCGGCCAGGACGTCGGCAAGCTTGGCGGAGTATTCCGGGTCACCGAGGGCCTGCAAAAGGACTTCGGGGAGCATCGAGTGATCGACTCCCCGCTGGCCGAATCTGGCATTGTCGGTACGGCCGTTGGTATGGCGCTACGTGGCTACCGGCCGGTGTGCGAAATCCAGTTCGATGGATTCGTCTTTCCAGCCTTCGATCAGATCGTTACCCAGGCGGCCAAACTGCACTTTCGATCAGCTGGACGGCTCGTTATGCCGCTGGTGATCCGGATTCCCTACGGCGGAGGTATCGGTGCGGTCGAGCACCATAGCGAATCCCCGGAGGCTTACTTCTGCCACACTCCCGGGCTGAAGGTGGTGACCTGCTCCAATCCCGCCGACGCGTACTGGATGATCCAGCAGGCCATTGCATCGGATGATCCGATCATCTTTCTAGAGCCCAAGCGGCGGTATCACGAGCGGGCGGAAGTAGATGAGAAAAGGATCCCGCCTCCACTGCATTCCGCACGGGTCGTTCGGCCGGGCACTGACGTCACCCTGGTCGCCTACGGGCCGATGATCAAAACGTGCCTGGATGCGACTGAGGCTGCCACCGAGGACGGTCACGATCTTGAAGTGATCGACCTTCGGACTCTGTCGCCGCTCGACATGGCGGTGGTTGCTGAGTCGGTGCAGAAGACCGGTCGGGTGGTTACCGTTCACGAAGCTCAGCTGAATCTTGGGCTCGGGGCCGAGCTAGCCGCCCGGATCACCGAGCAATGCTTCTATTCCTTGGAAGCGCCGGTGCTCCGGGTGGCGGGATTCGACACGCCCTACCCGCCAAGCCGGGTCGAAGAGGAGTATCTTCCTGATCTTGATCGGGTGCTGGACATGGTTGATCGCTCGCTGGCCTACTGACCGGGGGAGGCTCGAATGGCGCTGCAGACTTTCCGGCTGCCGGATCCCGGTGAGGGATTGGTCGAGGCAGATATCGTGACCTGGCGGGTTGCCGTCGGCAATGCGGTCAAGATCAACGACATTCTTGTCGAGGTGGAGACCAGCAAGTCGCTGGTTGAGCTGCCCAGCCCGTACGCCGGCACTGTCACCGAGCTCTTGGTGAACGAAGGCGACACTGTCGAGGTCGGCGCACCCATCATCTCTATCGACGACGGCGTCGCTGATGCGGCCCCGGAAGCTGGCGGCAGCGGTGAGGATCCTCAGGTGCCGAACCTGGTCGGCTACGGCCCCCGGTCCGGGACCGCTAAGCGGCGGCCCCGAAGGGAAGCCGGTGATGGGCCAGTAGAAGCCCATGATCAGATCGCGGACACCTTCTCTGTCCATGCTCCGGTATCGCGGCGCGCCGATGATCGTGAGCCATTGCAGCCCGAACGTGATGCTCCGAGCGGCGCGCCACTGCCTGGACCGGGTGAAGCAGCACCGGCGCTGACACCGACTGGTGGCGCAGTCCTCGCCAAACCGCCCGTGCGCAAGCTGGCCAAGGATCTTGGTATTGATCTTGCAAGTCTGGTCGGTAGCGGCCCGGGCGGAGTGATCACGCGCGACGATGTTACGCAGGCGAGCGGGCGCGTGCGGGCTGAGCCCCTCGAGGAGGTCACGACAGCGCCGGCCGAAGCCGAGACCCCGGCTGAGCCTGCCGAAGCCCGCGCCCCGCGCGAGGACATCCGGATCCCGATCAAGGGCGTACGCAAATCGACCGCCGATGCTATGGTCCGTTCGGCGTTCAGCGCGCCGCATGTCTCGGTTTGGATGGACTGCGATGTCAGCGCAACTATGGAACTGGTGGAGCGGCTCAAAGCTCGGCGCGAGTTTGCTGATCTTCGGATTTCTCCCCTGCTGATCATTGCCAAGGCGGTATGCCTGGCGTTGGGTCGTACGCCGGAACTGAATTCGTTTTGGGATGAGCAGGCCAGTGAGATCGTGCACAAGAGCTCGGTCAATCTTGGCATCGCCGCCGCGACTCCTCGCGGGCTTCTGGTACCGAACATCAAGGGCGCCGAGTCACTGAGCCTTGCCGAGTTAGCCGGTGCGATCAACCGGGTCGTAGCGACGGCCCGGGAAGGCCGTACGCAGCCCGCGGACATGGCGGGCGGGACGTTCACGATCACCAACATTGGCGTATTCGGCGTTGACGCTGGAGCTCCGATCTTGAACCCGGGGGAGTCCGGCATCTTGTGCTTCGGTCAGATCAGCCGCCGCCCGTGGGTCGTGGGCAACGGCGCTGACGAGCGAATCGAACCGCGCTGGGCGATCACTCTGTCGCTGTCGTTCGACCATCGGCTCGCCGACGGCGCTCAGGGCTCCACCTTTCTCGCCGATGTGGCCGCCATCCTCAACGACCCAGCCCTCGCCCTCCTCTTCTAACGCTGACAAGTCGGCGGTGAGAGGTGGATTTAGAGGGAGACGAGCTCTTTATCGCTGACCTGGCGACCGGTGTCAACGAGCTCTTGAAGAGTGTCTCCGTCATCCCACTGATTCACATTCATCGCGGCTGCGACGGCACCATCCCGCAGCCAGAATGCAGTGAACTCCCGCGACTTCAGATCCCCGCGTACCACAAGCCGGTCTTTTGTCGGGTCCGCGAACCCGCGATATTCGCAGCCCAGGTCGTACTGGTCGGAGAAGAAGAACGGTCGCAATAGATACGGTTCCTCAGCACCCAGCAAGTTCTGGGCGACGTGTGCTCCTTGATCTTTGGCATTCGCCCAGTGCTCGACCCGAACCCGGTGCGAATACTTCGGATGATCATGGGCAGCGACATCGCCGACGGCGTAGATGTCGGGATCAGAGCTGCGTAGCGTCGCGTCGACGGCGATCCCGCCATCGGCAAGCTTGAGCCCGGCGACATCAGCGAGAGCGATGTTTGGTGCGGCGCCAACCGCGACGAGGACCGTCTCCGCCGGTACGGATGCATGACCCTTGATATGAACCGACGACACCGTGCCATCGCCGGCAAACCCGATTACCCCAATGCCAAGCCGGAGATCTACATCATGATCGCGATGTAGCGCGGCGAAAGTTGCCCCCACCTGCTCACCAACTACAGCCAGCAGAGGCTGTGATACAGGAGCGATCATGGTCACATTGGCACCGTGCTGCCGCGCAGCCGCGGCCGCCTCACAGCCGATCCAACCGGCGCCCACGATCACTATCCTGGCGCCGTCGATAAACCGCTCACGCAGGGCAAGCGATTCTTCCAGAGTCCGCAGTGTCAGCAGTCCGTCAAGATCAGCACCGGGCAGATCCAGTCTTCGTGATCCGCACCCTGTGGCTAACAGCAGCCTGTCGTATGGATACTCAGTCCGACTCGCCACCACGACCTTGCGAGCCCGATCGATTCGGGTAGCCATGGTCCCCAGCCGCAGGGTTATGCCTTTGTCCGCGTAGGTTGCCTCGTCGGCAACCCAGTCCGGTTCATCCCGTTCGCCGATCAGCACGGCCTTGGAGAGCGGGGGTCGCTCGTACGGTAACTGGCTCTCCTCGCCGATCAACGTAATCTCGCCTTGATAGCCCTGATCTCGAAGTGCGATGGCGGCCGACGCTCCCGCTAGTGCGGCTCCGATAATGACGATGCGCGACGGCTGCGAAGTAGCGGATTGAGTCATGTCTTCAATGGTCTCTCGGTCGACACCGTCCGCCGATAGCGACCCACCACAATTTGGCTAGTTAGAACGCAGCTTCGTCGAGATCCATGACGGCGAGATCGGTGGCCTCGGCAATTGCCCGTTCCGCAGCCAGCTTGGGCAGTACTGTACGAGCGAACCATCGGCCGGAGGCGACCTTGCCCTCGTAGAAGGCTTTTTCACCGGGTTTGAGCTCTTCATTGAGCCGGTTCAGCGCCACCTCGGCGCCCCGAAGCAGCAGCCAGGCACAGATCACATCGCCGAGCGCCATAAGCAGTCGGGTGGTGTTCAGACCGACCTTGTAGAGGTTGCGTGAATCGCTGTGCGGCACCCCTGGCACCGTGGAACGAAGATCGTTGATCATCGTTGTCACGATGGTGGCCACATCGTCCAAGGCGTGCTGGAGCAAGGCGCGTTCTTCCTTGAGCTGACCGTTGCCGCCCTCGGCAGCAATCCATTGCGTGATTTGTGCCGAGAGATCGCTAAGGGCGCGGCCCTGATCCTTGACGATCTTGCGGAAGAACAGATCCTGTGCCTGAATCGCAGTGGTGCCCTCATAGAGGGTGTCGATCTTGGCGTCTCGGACGTATTGCTCGATCGGATAGTCAGTCAGGAAGCCCGAGCCACCCAAGGTCTGCAGCGACTCGGTACCAAGCAAGACCCAGGAGCGCTCGGAGCCGTAACCTTTCACGATCGGCAACAAAAGGTCATTGAGCCGCTCAGCCGCGTCATCGCATCCACCATGTGCCCGAGCGATGGCGTTGCGGTCCTGGATGGTTGCGGCATAGAGCAGCAATGCTCGCAACCCTTCCGTAAACGACTTCTGCGTCATCAGGGAGCGACGCACATCGGGATGAGAAATGATCGTTACCCGCGGAGCGGTGCGGTCGGCTGCTTGGGTGAGATCCGGCCCCTGGATCCGAGTCTTGGCGTAGTTCAGGGCGTTGAGGTAGCCGGTCGACAGCGTGGCAATCGCTTTAGTGCCCACCAGCATCCGAGCATGTTCGATCATGCGGAACATCTGCGCGATGCCGTTGTGTCGCTCGCCCAGCAACCAGCCCTTGGCTGGCACCTCAGTGCCGCCAAACGTCAGCTCGCAGGTACTCGAGGCCTTGATGCCCATCTTCTTCTCGAGATTGGTCGCGAAGACGCCATTGCGTCCCCCAGTGAGCTCTCCGGTTTCAAGATCAAAGTGGAACTTCGGCACTACGAACAGCGAAAGGCCTTTAGTACCTGGACCGCCAACCCCATCCACGCCCTGCGGTCTAGCGAGGACGAGATGAACGATGTTCTCGGTCAGGTCATGTTCACCGGAAGTGATGAAACGCTTGACACCTTCAATGTGCCAGCTGCCGTCGGGATGCGGAATCGCACGGGTTCGGCCGGCGCCGACGTCGGAGCCAGCGTCCGGCTCCGTCAGCACCATGGTCGCGCCCCATTGACGCTCGATCATGATCTTGGCAATGCGCTGATCACGCTCATTGCCTGTTGCCCACAGCGCGTACGCGAACTTAGGACCGGCGGAGTAGAGCATTGTCGATGGGTTGGCACCGATGTTCAGCTCATGAACAGCCCACTGCACCGACGGCGGGGTGACCTGCCCGCCAAGCTCTTCTGGTAGTTCGAGCTGCCACGTTCCGGAGTCCATAAGTGCCTGGAAGGATTTCTTGACGTCGTCAGGAACCGTGACCGAGTGAGTCTTCGGATCAAAGACCGGCAGGTCTCCATCGGCATCGCCGAATGACTCGGCGAGCTTCGTTGTGGCAACGTGATCAACTTCGGCGAGGATCGCAGAGACCGTGTCCCGATCTAGATCGGCATAGGGCCCGGTGCCCAGGATCTCTTCGCGCCCGAGGACCTCGAAGAGGTTGAACTCAATGTCGCGGACATTGGACTTGTAGTGACTCATCCGGCACCTCGCTGAAGCACCAACTCAAGTTACTCTTGAGTAACATCCATTATGCTACTGACCGGTAACTGAACCAAGTAATCGGGCGGTGAGATTGATCCTTCTGTGAAGCGCGGTTACGAACGGAGAGATGCGCATGCCCTGTGCTGATCCTCCGCGGCCGCCACGGCAGGGGTGAAAGCGGACTTACGCCAAACCCATTAGCGTTCGTTGACATGACTGAGCATGCAAGGCAGATTCTGACCGATTCATTCGGCCGGGTACGTGAGCTGGTGATCGATCTCACCGACAGTCTGAGTGACGACGTCGCCAGCTACCGGCCCGATCCTGCCGCGAACTCGATTGCCTGGCTGATCTGGCACCTCAGCAGAATTCAGGATGATCATGTCGCCGATCTTGCCCAGGTCGAGCAGGCGTGGGCGGAGTGGCGTGACAGGTTTCAGCTCCCATTTGGCGCCTGGGCTACCGGTTACGGGCACGGTCCAGAGGAAGTGGCGGCGGTGCGGGCGCGCGGCGACCTGCTGGCCGATTACCACGGCGGGGTTCATGAACTGACCATGCGTTATCTAGACGGGCTGACCGCAGAGGAGCTGGATCGGATCGTCGACACTCGCTGGGACCCACCAGTGACAGCGTCGGTCCGACTGGTAAGTGTGATCGGCGATACGATGCAGCATCTCGGCCAGGCTGCTTACGTACGCGGCCTTGCACAACGACGCGACAGCGCCTGGCATCACTCCAGTGCCGCTGATCGCTAGCGCAGGGCCGACGACGCTGGGGCTGAAACACCATTAGGCTCGGCCAGGTGACCGAGCCGGCTGACCAGGATTCTGATCATGAAGCCTCCCCGAGACACCGTTTCTATAGTGATCTCGCGGAATGGTGGCCACTGATTTCGCCACCCGAGGAGTACGAGGAGGAAGCCGCATTCGCTGCCGCGATGCTGCGGATGGCTGATCCTCCAACGCGCACCATCCTCGAACTCGGGAGCGGAGGCGGCAGCAATGCCTTCTATCTGAAGCGCGAATTCGAGATGACCCTCGTGGATCTTTCCGATGACATGCTGGCCGTCTCTCGCCAGCTCAATCCCGAGTGTGAGCACGTGGTGGGAGACATGCGGACGCTGCGACTTGGACGGATCTTCGACGCAGTGTTCGTGCACGACGCCATCGACTACATGACAACTGAGGCCGAGCTGCGTCAGGCAGTCACTACGGCGTACGAGCACTGCCGGGTGGGTGGTGTCGCGGTGCTGGTGCCGGACAACATCGCGGAGAACTTTCTGCCCGAGACCGACCATGGCGGCCATGATGCACCTGACGGTCGCGGCGCCCGATATCTCAGCTGGTCAAGTGATCCGGACTCTGACGACACTCTCACCCGCACCGACTATGCGTTCTTGCTGCGGACTGCCGACGGCACCGTGACGATGGCACATGACACACACGAATTCGGCCTCTTTCCGCGCGCCTTGTGGCTCACGGTTCTTGCTGATGCGGGGTTCCGGCCACGCTCTGTCGCTGAGGTAACCAGCGAA
>JBKPEY010000371.1:0-2447 GCA_046744405.1 Actinomycetota bacterium | reverse complement strand
GCCTCCCGCTCGAGCAGCAGCGTGCTCAAGCCTCTGAGGCGGCGTACATCGCGGCGGTGAGCCCCGCCGGACCGCCACCGACCACCGTGAGGTCATACAGACTGCTTGCTGGTCTGGTCTGCACACCCAGAACTTCCGCGATTCGTTCGTTCGGCGGGTCGATCAGAACCCGGCCGTCGAAGAGCAGTACGACCGGTTGATCAACAGAGCCCACCCCGGTCTGTTGCAACAGCTGATACCCCTCGGGCTTGGCCACGTCGTAGAACCCGTGAGGAATGCTGTTCCGCGTCAACAAGTCGCGCAGCTGATGGGAGCGGGCGGACCATTGTGGGCCGATAATCCGCACGACCTCCGGCTGAGCGCCGGTAACCCCAGCAGCGCGGCTCCGCTGGCTGAGGAGCTCCGAAATCGTGGGATAAAGCTCGAGCTCGGGGTCGCCCCACGGCTTGTTCAGATAGTGATCAACTTGGCCGAGCGCCATCGCCTGCACCGCAGCCTTGCCAGCAGCGAAATCACCGTAGGTGATCAGCAGTAGCCGCTTTTGCGGTCGGATCACGTCTGTGACATACCGATAGAAAGTCAACCCCGGTAGTGCCGGTTAGCCATTGCGTTGCCATCACCACAGCCACCTGGTCTTTGGGATGAAGCTCTGCCAGCGCGGCTTCGGGCGTATCGGCGGTGACTGTGCGGTAATCGGGCGCGAAGCGGCGAGGCAAGTCATGCTGCAGCGCGGCGAGGATTTCCTGATCGGCATCGACAACCAACAGCACCGGCTGCCTCATCTGCATTACGCCTTCCGACGCGGCGCCTGCACCAGCGTCTCATCGGTGTAGCACCACAACCAGTTCTCATCCGGCTCTAGCGACTGGACGATCTGATGTTCGGGTGCATGTTCGCGCGCATGGCGGCTCGCATGCTTGTTCTTCGATGAATCACAGCAGCCCACCTGACCATCGGTCATGCACATCCTTAGGTGGACCCAGGTATCACCGAGTTCGATGCACTGCTGGCAGCCCGCTGATGACCGCGTGACGTTTTGGATTTGATCAAGATGGGTGCACTGCACAGCGGGCTTTCCGCGTACCCGCTGGAACGCAAAGCGCATAGTCTCCAGCAGTCCCATGAGCGTCCTCTCCTGTCTGGATCACTTCTGTTCCGTATCACTTCCAGTCTGCTGTGTGAGGTTGCGTTGCGCGCGTCCGCCCCGGCGGAGATAGCGTGTGACGGTGCCCGACTACGGCCGCGATGTGACGTTCGGATACTTCCTGATCCCGAACGCAGCCGACCCGTTGCTCGAGGTGGCCCGCGAGATCGAGGCCCGCGGTCTGGACTGGATCGGCATTCAAGATCATCCGTACCAGCGCCGCTTCGTGGATACCTGGACGCTGCTCGGGGCGGTTGCAGCCATCACCACACAGGTGGGCTTCTTTCCTGATGTAGCTAATCTCCCGCTGCGGCCGCCAGCGATGATGGCGAAAGCGGCTGCAAGCCTTGACGTGCTGAGCGGCGGTCGCTTCGAACTCGGGCTTGGCGCCGGCAACTTCTGGGATGCCATAGAGGCGTACGGCGGACCACGGCGCAAACCGCGCGATGCACTTTGGGCACTGGAAGAAGCGATCCAGGTCATCCGCCTGGTCTGGAGCGGCGAGCGTAACCTCCACTTCTCCGGAACGCACTATCGCCTCGCCGGCGCCCACTCCGGTCCCCTACCGGTCCATCCGATCGGCATCTGGCTGGGTGTGTATGGTCCGCGAGCATTGCGGCTAGCAGGCAGACTCGCCGACGGGTGGCTGCCGTCCTTGCGCGGCGACCTCAGCATGTTGTCAGAGGGCTCCGCCCGGCTCGACGAGGCGGCATCGGCAGCCGGCCGGAATCCGTCGGACGTCCGACGCGTCCTCAACGTCAACGGCCAGATTACGAATGGCTCCAAACTCGGCCTGCTTCGCGGCCCGGTAGATCAGTGGGTCGACGAACTCACCGACCTGGCGGTCGGATACGGGTTCGACACCTTCCTGTTCTGGGGAGAAGGAGATGATCAACTTCCCCGTTTTGCCGAGGAAGTCGTGCCTGCCGTACGGTCCCAGGTAGGCCTAGAGCGCGGCCCTTCCTAGGGTTGAGCCGTGCCCTCGAGGACCTCCAGCACCTTGGCTATTTCCTGCTTCAGGTCGGCCGAAAGGTTAACCTCCAGCACGTTCTCATCCGAAGTCGGTGGCTCGAGCGTTGCCAGCTGCGAGTGGAGCAGCGAGACCGGCATGTAGTGGTGCTGCCGGCGCGCCATTCGAGCCTCGATCACCTCGCGCGGGCCATTGAGGAAGACGAAGACCACATTGGGCCCCCGGAGCCGATCGCGATAACTCCGCTTGAGCGCAGAGCAAGTCACCAGTCCGGGCTCTCCGTTTTCGGTCTTGTGTTTGATCCATGCGGCAATCGTGTCCAGCCACGGCCAT
>JBKPEY010000544.1:0-10346 GCA_046744405.1 Actinomycetota bacterium | reverse complement strand
CACTCCCAAGGCGTGCTGGAGATGGTGCGCAGGCTGAAGTCGGACTCGGCAGCTGCCAAGGTCGACATCGTCGGCGGTAACGTGGCGACCTACGCCGGAGCTAAGGCCCTGGTCGATGCCGGAGCCGATGGCGTCAAGGTCGGCGTCGGTCCCGGCTCCATCTGTACGACCCGGGTCGTGGCCGGGGTGGGAGTGCCGCAGGTTACGGCAATCCACAACGCTGCGCGAGCCTGCCGCCCGGCAGGTGTGCCGCTGATCGGTGACGGTGGCCTGCAGTACTCCGGCGACATTGCGAAAGCACTCGTCGCGGGCGCCGACACGGTGATGCTGGGCTCACTGTTGGCGGGTTGTGAGGAGAGTCCCGGCGAGTTGATCTTCATCAATGGCAAGCAGTACAAGACCTATCGCGGCATGGGCTCGCTCGGCGCGATGGCGACTCGCGGTCGCAGTGCCTCCTATTCCAAGGATCGTTACTTCCAGGCCGACGTCAGCTCCGACTCGATGCTGGTCGCTGAAGGAATTGAGGGCCACGTTCCCTATCGCGGACCGCTGGCCGCCGTGGCCTACCAGCTGGTAGGAGGGTTACGACAAGCCATGTTCTATACCGGAGCCTCGACGGTTCTCCAGCTGCAGGAGCGCGGCTCGTTTGTCCGGATTACGTCGGCGGGTCTGCGCGAGTCTCATCCTCATGACATTCAGATGACCGTCGAGGCACCCAACTATTCCGGCTGATCTTGGCCGGACCCCAAAAGGGAGTAGTTCGTGTTTGATGTGGGTCGCAGTAAGCGCGCCCAGCAGGCGTTCGCATTCGACGACATCACGATCGTCCCATCGCGGCGTACGCGCGGCGAAGAGGAGGTCTCGCTACAGTGGCGAATCGACGCGTACAACTTCGACTTTCCGCTGCTCGCCGCGCCGATGGACTCGGTGGTATCACCAGCTACGGCCATCCGGATCGGCCAGCTTGGTGGGCTGGCCGTGCTCAACCTCGAAGGGATCTGGACGCGCTACGACGACCCACTGCCGCTAATTGAAGAAATCATCGGCGCGTTGAATCCGATCGAGGCGACGCGCCGGATGCAGAAGATCTATGCCGAACCGATCAAGTCCGAGCTCATTGGCAAGCGTGTTGCACAGATTCGAGAAGCGGGAGTGCCGACCGCCGGTGCACTTTCACCGCAGAACACCCAGGCCTACGCCCAAGCCGTGGTGGATTCCGGTGTCGACTTCTTCGTTATCCGCGGCACCACCGTCTCGGCCGAGCATGTCTCTGCTGATCTTGAGCCGCTGAATTTGAAGAAGTTCATCTATGAGCTGGACGTCCCGGTGATCGTCGGCGGCTGCGCGACCTACCAAGCCGCCTTGCATCTGATGCGTACCGGCGCCGCGGGCGTACTTGTCGGATTCGGAGGCGGAGCTACATACACCAGCAGCTCAGTGCTTGGCGTCGCAGTCCCCATGGCTTCGGCGGTATCCGATGTCGCCGCAGCACGTCGGGACTATCTCGACGAATCCGGTGGTCGCTACGTCCACGTCATCGCCGATGGTTCGGTTGTCCGCTCCGGTGACATTGCCAAGGCCATCGCCTGCGGCGCGGACGCGGTGATGGTTGGGTCGCCGCTGGCCAGGGCTGAGGAAGCGCCAGGACGCGGCTACCACTGGGGCCCGGAAGCCTGGCATGACAAGCTGCCGCGCGGTGAGCGCGCCAAGTTCTCAACGGTCGGCACCCTGGAGCACATCCTGCTGGGTCCATCGACAGTTCCCGACGGCACCATGAACCTGGTGGGAGCGCTGCGAAAGGCCATGGCGACCACTGGCTACACCGAGGTCAAAGAGTTTCAGCGGGTCGAGATAGTGGTCGGATAGACCTCAACGATTAGCTGCCGCCTGGTGGCAGCAGTCCTTCCATGAGCTTCCAGCGACTGATCTGACAACCGTCATTACGCGCAAATTGACTGATGATCTTATTGCCTTGCCAGGTGCCGGTAATGGTGGCGGCTTCTGGGCCTCCATAAATCTGGGCACAGACCTTGTCCTTAGGAACTGCCGGAAGGGCCGCAGCACCGTTGGCCCGCAGTACTCGGCAGGCTGTCTTCGGATCGGGATGGGTTCCGCCAGTCGGATCACAGGTCAGCCGCCACGTCGACGTCTTACCTGAGCCATCGCGGACCACGATCGTCAGATCGGTACTGACCGGCTCGGCTGGCGTTGCCGGCTCGGGTGGCGTTGCCGTGGACGCATCGCCAGGCGTCGAGGCGGACGGTGTTTCGGGCATCGTGGCAGTCCCTGGGGTTGGGTCGGAGGTTTGAGCAATCTGATTCGCACAGCCGAAGAGAAGCAATAAGGCCGGCAAGCTAAGCGCCACCAATCGGTGGACTGAGCGGTATGTGATCCCTGGTTGCGCGGCACCTTTTTTCATGCCTGGCAAATGTTTTCGATGTCCCACGCACCCCCTCGCCCGCTGCTAGGGTCAAGCCTACTTTTGCTCGACTCGCCGCACTGCCGCCGAGAGAGTTCAACGGGGCATCCGAAAATCATCGGGGGATTTCGTGCTGTTGTGTACCCGTCGCGCCCACTTGGCGGTCGTTGTGGCGATTGGCGTGGTCGTGGGCATGCTGTCGGTCGTTCAGCTGCCCACGGCCTACGCCGCACCGCAAGATCCGGCCAAGCCCCCGGCTTCGACCTCGAGCCGCTACATCGTCACACTCACGGGGAAACCGATCGCCACATACGACGGTGATGTGAACGGCTTGCGCGCGACGCGTCCCAGCAAGGGCCAGCGGGTAGACGTGAGCTCGAGCAGGGCCAAGCGTTACCGCGCGTATCTGCAAAAGCAACAAGCCAACACAGCAGCCCAAGTCGGGGCCAAACCGCTCAAGCACTATGCGGTAAGTCTCAATGGTTTTGCGACAACCCTGACCCCAGACCAAGCGCGCACGCTGCAACGGGCGCCGGGCGTGTTATCGGTTACCAAGGACCGACCCAAGAGGCTCGTCGACAACAAGAAACCGGTTGACTTCTTGAATCTGTCCGGCTCGGACGGTGTCTGGGCCGCGCTCGGTGGAAAGTCGAGCGCCGGCCGTGGCGTTGTCGTCGGTGTCTTGGACTCCGGCTACTGGCCGGAGAGTAAATCCTTCGCCGGCGAAGCCCTGAGTAAAGCGCGGCCCACGCCATCCGATCCTTTCCGGCCCTATCGCTTGGGGAAAAAGATCGTGATGCAGAAAGCCGATGGCCATACCTTCCGGGGGACTTGCCAGGCCGGGGACTCTTTCACCGGTGAAGAGTGCAATACGAAGGTGATCAGTGCTCGGTACTTCTCAAAGACCTACGAGTCATACACTCCGCGTTCGCAGCGCACCGACTTCCTTTCGCCCAGAGACGGCAATGGGCACGGCACACATGTGGCATCCACGGCCGCCGGCAAGTCGGGCGTTTCCGCCTCGATCGGAGGTCACTCGTTCGGAAAGATCTCTGGAATCGCGCCAGGTGCCAAGCTCGCCATCTACAAGATCGGCTTTACCAGCGCTACTGATCCGGAGCCGGCTATCTATACCGGCGATGCGCTTGCGGCCATTGATGCCGCCATCTCCGATGGCGTAGATGTGATCAACTACTCGGTCAGCAGCTCAGACGACATCGATGATCCGGTGGATATGGCCTTCCTATCAGCGGCCTCGGCCGGCATCTTCGTCTCGGCGGCCGCCGGCAATGAGGGTCCTGGGTCGTCGACGCTGCACCACGTCAGCCCCTGGCTGACCACAGTCGCAGGAAGCACCGTCAAGCCGTACGCTGGCACGGTTGTTCTTGGCAATGGCAAGAAGTACGCCGGAATCAGCACGACGGTCTTTGACAAGGTTGGTCCCGCCAAGCTGGTAACCGGCCGATCGGTGAAGCGGGCGTCGGCGTCGGGTGATGATGCCGCGGTTTGTGCGCCGAACACACTGAGCAGCACCAAGGCCGTCGGCAAGATCGTGGTCTGCGAGCGGGGTGTGTCGACGCGGCTTGAGAAGTCTGCAGAGGTCAACCGGGTACGCGGCAACGGCATGGTCTTGGTCAACCTCACCGAAAACTCAACTGACGGTGACAGCCACGCTGTGCCGACTGTGCACCTGGATGTTCCGTTCGGCCCGGCCGTCGAGGCCTACGCCAAGAAAGCGGGGGCAACGGCGGCGCTCAGGTCTGGGAATGTGTCTGCGACGTCGATCAGCTACCCCCAGGTGGCCAGCTTCTCCTCCCGTGGTCCATCCGTCGGCAATGGCGGTGACCTGTTGAAGCCGGACGTTGCCGCTCCCGGCGTGTCCATCCTCGCGGCCGTGGCACCACCGTCGAACGAGAACCGCAAGTTCGACTTCTACTCGGGCACTTCAATGGCGGCACCCCATGTGGCTGGCATCGCTGCGCTGTTCTTTGGTGTGCATCCAACGTGGTCGCCAATGGCGGTGAAATCGGCGATCATGACGACTGCTTCCAGGGTGAAGAAGGCCAATGGCAAGCTGAGCCGCGATTACTTCGCCCAAGGAGCAGGCAATGTGCGCCCGGACCGGATGTTTAATCCTGGAGTGATCTTCGATGCCGGTGAAAGAGACTGGCTCGCCTTTTTGGAAGGCGAGGGCTTCCACACTGACGCGGGCGTGGGACCGATCGATCCGAGCGACTACAACTCGCCGTCAATCGCCATTGGAAGGCTAGTTGGCTCCCAGACAGTCACCAGGAAGGTGACTGCCGTCAAACCAGGCAGTTACCAAACCTCGATCTCGGTACCAGGCGTCGCGGCAACCGTCAGCCCGTCGATCGTCAACTTCTCCCAAGCTGGGGAGACCGAGACGATCACGATCACATTTACCCGGGAGGCCGCTGCCTTCTCTGAGGTTGCCTTCGGTGCACTGAAGCTCGAAGGAGCGGGCACCATCGCTCGGGTCCCCATCGCCGTGGTGCCACAGGCCGGCGACGCACCGAATGTGGTGACCGGCTCAGGAGCGAGCAGGTCGGTGAACCATCTGATCAAGCCAGGGCTTTGAGGGCAGGCTTTCGACGCGGAGATCCATTAGCCCGATGGGCGCTACTGGTTAGGCTGTGCGCCATGGGTGACCCGGTGGCTGAGGAGTTGCTCCGGCTGCGGATGAGCATCGACAACATGGATGCTGCACTTGTGCATTTGCTCGCCGAGCGATTCAAGGTCACGCAGCAAGTTGGTGAGCTGAAGGCCGCGCACGGCTTGGCGCCGGCCGATCCAGCACGGGAGGCCCAGCAGATTGCTCGCCTGCGCGCGCTGGCCGAGGATGCCAAGCTAGACCCGGAGTTCGCCGAAAAGTTCCTGAACTTCGTCATCGCTGAGGTGGTGCGCCACCACGAGGCGACGCTCAATCGGCGCGACTCGGATGCGTACGTTTCCCACCAAAACGACGGAAACGAACGGTCAATCAGTTCCTGAGGCGTACGTTTCCCACCAAGAGTGCGAAAACAATGAGCGCCGCACGTGTCGAAGATGCTCAAAGAGCTACTGCCAGCGCCCGGCCGGCAGCACGGCCAGTGAACATGCAACTACCTAGGAAAGTGCCCTCCAGCGCCCGATAGCCGTGGATGCCTCCGCCACCGAACCCGGCCGCCTCGCCAACCGCGTACACGCCCGCGGGCCGCGAGCTGTCAGGCCCCAGCACTTGTCCATCCAGGTCTGTTTCCAAGCCGCCAAGAGTCTTGCGGGTCAGCACATGCAAGCGGATTGCGACCAGCGGGCCGCCTGATCCGGCACGGCCCTCACCTGGCGCCTTCGGATCGAGCATCTCGTGGGGCGGCACGACACGCAGCAGCCGATCACCGAGGAACCGCCGCGCGGCGGCCGTGGCGACCACCTGCGGATCCTTGCCGAGCCCGCTTCGTACCTGCAGATCTCGTGCCTCGATCACCCTTCGCAGCGCTTCACCATCAATGAGGTGCTCACCGACCAGCTGATTCATCTGAGCGGCAAGTTCCAGTGCCGACTCCGCAGAGACGAAGTCCACTCCGACCTCTTGGAAGGTTCGCACCTCCGGCGTCGGTCCAGACCGCACGCGGCCCGCCAGCCGTCGCATGCTCTTGCTGGTCAGATCGCCGTTCTGCTCCGATCCGGAGAGCGCGATCTCTGCAGACACGGTCGCCTGGTCCAGGACAAACCACGAGTAGTGGTAGCCGCTGCTGATCACGTGACGCAACGCACCGAGAGAATCGAAGCCCGGAAACAGTGGCACCGGAAAGCGTTGTCCACGGGCATCAAGCCACAACGACGACGGTCCGGCCAGGATCCGGATGCCGTGGTGGCTCCAGATGGGTGAGTGGTTCACGATTCCCTCGGGATAGTGCCACATGCGGTCAGAATTGATCACCCGGCCACCGGCGGCCTCGGTGATCTTGAGCATCGACCCATCGACGTAGTCCGGTACGCCGGCGATCATGCGTTGCGGCGCCGGGCCCCAGTCGGCGGGCCAGTTCTGCCTGATGAGCTCGAAGTTGGCGCCGATGCCGCCGCTTGCTACGACGACGGCCTGTGCCGAGAAGCTGAATTCCCCGATCGCGGTTCGCGACGTCTGAACACCACGAGGCACGTCGGTCGACTCCAGGATTTGTCCGGAGACGCGTACGCCAGAATCGTCGATCTCGAGCGAAGTGACCTGGTGTCGCGGCCGGATTCGCACTCGATGCGAACGCATGACGCTATCGGCAAACGGCTCCACCAACGCTGGACCGGTGCCCCAGACGATGTGGAAGCGCGGAACGGAATTTCCATGGCCGGGTGCTGCATAGCCGCCTCGTTCCGCCCACTGCACGAGCGGAAACAAACGCACACCGAGCTCATGCAGCCAGCGACGCTGTTCACCAGCGGCGAAGTGCACGTACGCCTCAGCCCAGCGGCGCGGCCAGTAGTCCTCCGACCGATCAAAGGCAGCGCTGCCCAGCCAGTCGGCCAGCGCCAGCTCGACGGAGTCATGGATTCGCAGCCGACGCTGCTCTCGCGAATTGACCATAAAAAGGCCGCCCAAAGACCAGTGCGCCTGGCCCCCTATGGAGCTGAGCGGCTCGGTGTCCAACATAATCACCGACCGATCAGCGGCGGCCAGCTCGTGTGCGGCGACGAGACCGGATAACCCAGCGCCAACCACGAGAACGTCAGCGTCCATAGAGCGAATGCTGCCACCAGCACCTCCATGTTTGCTCTCGCGCTGGGACTCTCGCGAACCAAGGCCGCCACTAATCTGGGCCCCATGACCGACGTAGCAGTTGTTTCATCCTCAGACCTGCTGCGGCTGCGAGGGCTGCTCACAGCTACCGGGCCTGCTATGGAGCTCCGCTCACCGATCACCGGTGAGGTGATAGGCGAGCTACCAACCTCCACACCGGCCGACGTCGAGGTAGGCGCCCAGCTCGCGCATCGAGCACAGTCTGAATGGGCCACTCGACCGATTGTGGAGCGGGCTCGGTTACTGCTGGATTTTCATGATCATCTATTAGATCAGCGCGACTACTTCGTCGACCTGCTGCAGTCAGACGGCAAGGACAAGCTGACTGCCGTCCAAGAGGTGTTCCATCTTGCCCTCACTGCGCGTTACTACGGACGAACCGCACGCCGCTATCTGCACTCAGAGCGCGGCAGCGGGGTCCTGCCATTACTGACTCGGGTTGACCGTCATTACGTGCCGAAGGGCCTCGTCGGCGTAATCGCGCCGTGGAACTATCCGCTCACCGTCGCGATCTGCGACGGGCTGCCGGCTCTGGTCGCTGGCAATGCGATCATGCTCAAACCTGATGAGAAGACCCCGCTGGCTGCACTGGCGGCGGTCGAACTATTGCGCAAAACCGGCCTGCCGCCTGACCTTTGGCAGGTCGTACACGGACCCGGCGCTGTGGTGGGACGCGAGTTGATTGGCGTCAGTGACTACGTGTGCTTCACCGGCTCGGTCGCTACGGCCCGTACCGTGGCCGCCCAGTGCGCCGAGCGGCTGATCGGCTGTTCCCTGGAGCTCGGCGGCAAGAACCCCATGGTGATCTTGGACGACGCAGACGTCGCTGCCGCGGCCGAATGCGCGTTGCGGGCGTCGTTTATCAACGCTGGCCAAACATGCTTGGCAACCGAACGCATCTACGTTGCGGAGCCGCTGTTCGAGGCATTCACCCGGGCCTTTGTTAGCCGCACCCAAGCGATCCGGCTCGGCAACGCACCAGACTTCGAGCACGACATGGGCAGCTTGATCAACCAAGATCATCTGAATCGAGTCCGTGCACATGTCGAGGATGCGCGGGCCAAAGGAGCCACGGTGCTGGCCGGCGGCCGGCGGAGGGAAGACCTGGGCGAGCTGTTCTATGAGCCAACCATTCTGACCGGTGTGACGCCGGAAATGGACTGCTACGCCGAGGAAACCTTTGGGCCCGTCGTGAGCCTCTATTCAGTCCTCGACGAGGACGAGGCAGTCGCGCGCGCCAACAATTCCGAATATGGTCTCAACGCCAGCGTGTGGACATCTAACCCTGATCGCGGGCGGCGCCTAGCGAGCAAGATCAAATGCGGCACCGTGAATGTCAATGAGGGCTTTGCCGCAACGTTCGGCAGCATCGATGCCCCGATGGGCGGAATGAAGAACTCCGGGCTCGGTCGGCGCCAAGGGAAAGACGGCATCCGGCGGTTCGTCGACGTCCAGGCAGTCGCCACCCAGACTGGGATTCCAATCGCTCCCGGCCACGGCCTCGATGCCAAGTCATTTATTTCGCTCATGGCCGGCGTATTCAGGGTCATGAAGAAGGTCGGCCGGGCCTAGCCATTTGGTCATAGACTCGTCGCTTCCGGACGTGGGCGAACACGGCACTATGACGAGCTGTTCGATCCGACGACTGCAGGAGCTTGCGATCTCAGCAACGATGTGCAGGCACCCTGCAACGCAAGCGACGAAGGAGTCGGAACGCGCGAACAGCTTGTCAGAGTGCCATTCAAACAGGGAGAGGACGCATGATGAGCCAGCGAGACCACGATCTGGTATTAGTCGTCGACTTCGGTGCCCAGTACGCGCAATTGATCGCACGTCGGGTACGTGAGGCGAATGTCTACTCCGAAATCGTGCCGCACACCGCATCGCCGACGGAGATCATGGCGCGGCGGCCGAAGGCCATCATCCTCTCCGGTGGCCCATCGTCGGTCTATGAAGCCGGAGCTCCACAACTCGACGCGGCACTGGTTGACAGCGGCACACCAGTTCTAGGCATCTGTTACGGCTTCATGGCCATGGCTCAGGTGCTCGGTGGGTCGGTCGCCCGTACGGGAATGCGCGAGTACGGCCGCACTGCGGTGACCCTGACCGATTCGAGCACCCTGCTCGCCGGAGTCCCATCCACATTGAGCGCTTGGATGTCCCACGGGGATGAAGTTGTCGCAGCTCCGGACGGCTTTCAGGTTGTCGCCACCTCGGCCCGGGCCGCCGTCGCCGCGTTCGAGGACTCGAATCGCCGGCTGGCCGGTGTGCAGTGGCATCCGGAGGTGTTGCACACCGAACGTGGCCAGCAAGTGCTGGAGAATTTCTTGTTCGACATCGCCGGCTGCACTCCGGATTGGACTCCAGCCAACATCGTAGATGAGTCGGTATTGGGCATTCAGCAGCAGGTGGGCGGCAAGCACGTCATCTGCGGCCTCTCTGGTGGAGTGGATTCAGCAGTGGCAGCAGCCCTCGTGCAGCGTGCTGTCGGCAGCCAGCTCACCTGTGTCTTCGTCGATCATGGCCTGCTACGCAAAGGGGAGGCCGAGCAGGTGGAGCGGGACTATGTGGCGGCGACCGGCGTCGACCTCAAGGTCGTCGACGCCTCTGAGCAGTTCCTCGCAGCCCTCGCTGGCGTCAGTGATCCAGAGGAGAAGCGCAAGATCATCGGCCGGCAGTTCATTCGGACCTTCGAGGCGGCTGCCCGCGAGGTGGTCGGCGAGACGGGTGAGGTTGAGTTTCTTGTGCAGGGCACGCTGTATCCGGACGTGGTTGAGTCCGGTGGCGGTGAGGGTGCGGCCAACATCAAGAGTCATCACAACGTCGGCGGACTGCCTGAGGATCTGCAGTTCCAACTGATCGAGCCGCTACGCACGCTGTTTAAGGACGAGGTACGCGCGGTCGGTGTGCAGCTCGGCTTGCCGCCCGGAATCGTCTGGCGGCATCCTTTCCCAGGGCCAGGTTTGGCCATCAGGATCATCGGGGCGGTCAGCCGCGAGCGGCTTGCCGTGTTGCGAGAGGCGGATGCCATCGCTCGCGCGGAGCTAACGGCTGCCGGCCTCGATCGCGATATCTGGCAATTCCCGGTGGTGCTGCTAGCCGATGTCCGCTCGGTTGGGGTGCAAGGCGACGGCC
>JBKPEY010000193.1:0-2673 GCA_046744405.1 Actinomycetota bacterium | reverse complement strand
CCAGCAGTGCTGCGGCCATCAGTAGCGCGCTCACCGTCGCAGTAGCGAGGACCGCCCAGTTGGCCCGGATCACCCATCGCTTGAACGTTCGCTCTGCAACAAGCGCCTCGGTGTCAGCCTCCGCATACTGGCGGGCGAGCTCCACGGGAGCTGTGCTTGTCAGCACGGCGGCCAGCTTCGGCGCTGAGGCTCTCAGCTGCTCGGCGTGCTCGACAGGCGACAATCGATAGTTATCAGGGCGATAGTCATTCGGACTGTCGACGCCGATGATTCCCGCTGCATCCGACATGATCGTCATCTCACGATCTCGACACACCGAACCCATTCAGCCATGTCGCCATCCTCCCTGACCCAGAAGGGAACGGTCGCTCACGGTACGTCGGCGGGTTGCGCCACAAGTGGCATCCGGCTGATCGCCTCGACTATCTGCGCCTCGCGTTTCAGCGGCTGCCTGGCGAAGAACAGCAGGTCCAGCGGATACCACAGACCGACCCACCCGATGACGAGAAAGACTCCATTGCCGAGCAGGTCCTGCCAGAACTGGGGCACGTTCGGCTCCAGGAACCCCGTTGAGAGCAGCAGCCCGACGACAAACAGGATCGAGCCGCTACCGAGTGAGCGAAGCCCCTGCCGCCACGCCATCTCGGTCTCGCGCTGAACGCGCGCAAGCCGGGCCGCACAGTATCGGGAAAGCGCCGCCTGCAACGTCTCGGCAATACCGTTCGTGATCTGCTCCGGCGGCAACGTCACGACGATGCGGGCTCGCCGTTGCAGCCTCGACCGGCCTAGCAGCTCGTTGACGATCTCATCGGCTCCAGGCTCGAGCCGCGCGTCACGCTCCAGCATCGCTTCAGGCGTGACGCTGAACAGCTCCGCCGGGCGATTGAGCGCGACGATGATGTCCTCGCCGATCTGCCGGGCACGCCGGCCGCCGTCGGCGCTCATGCCGCCCACCGCCGGTCCGCGGTGAAGGTCACTACGACGGAGCGCTCGTAGCCCAGCGCGCTGAGTTGGTCGTACAAGTCCTGGCGCACAGCGTCGCTGTCGGCGATCGTACGGACCGGTGACTCAGCGCCGACGACGAAGTCAATTTCGATGTCCATTCGGTTTCCCACCTTCGACGCCCGCAGAAAAGACTCTGAGAACGCGTACCGCTCCTTGACACCATCGACGCACGCTTGGAGCTGGTCGAGCACATCTGCCTCCGGAGCCATCGACAAGATTTGGCGCAGGCTGGAAATGATCAACTTGGCCGGGACCCAGAGAAACGCCAATGACACCAGCGTCACCATGACCGGATCGATGTAGGCCGCGATGTCGGCGCGCCCTTCCGCGACAAGGACGTAGGCAATAAGAAAGCCGATCAGTACTCCGATTGAGAGCAGCGTGTCACCGAGCCACTCCGCCGCCTCGGCCCGCACCAGATCGGAACCAGCGCGGCCGGCCCGCCGGAGCACCAGGGCAACCGCCAAGCCTCCGAGCGTGGCCACTACGGCGTACACCACGGCCGAGCCGACCGCGACCTCTCGGCCACCGTTGACGATGTCGACGATCCCACCGACTGCGGCGTACGCGCACAACGCACCAAGGGTGGCGGCCTTGATCACAACTACCAGCGGTTCGGCCGCGTCACGTCCCCACGGAAAGCGTTGGTCGGCTCCGCGCCGGGAGAATCGCAGCCCTAGTAGCGCCAGCACCGACAGTCCGACGCTGACAAACGAGTAAACCCCGTCGAAGACGATCATGCTGGACCCGCTGAGAATGCCCCACACCGAGGACAGCACCGCGAATCCGGCCGACGCCCAGATAGAGAACATAAGCAGCCGCTGATCGCGCGCCGACTTCGCGTCGTCCATGCTCGAAGGTTCTCATCCGGAGCAACCCGCAGCCTTCAAGAGCACGCTGGCGTCCCCCGACGTGACCACACGCACGCTCACCGGAGGGCCTTCCCACACCGGATCTCAGAAGCGGTACGTCGTTTGGCCGTGTGAGTCGCCGAAGGCGATCACCTTCGCGGGCGCAACTCGATAGACCCGTGCACCGCCAGCGGTACTGCCGCCTGATTGGCTGAGTTCAACGAATTCTTGGCCACGCACCTCGAACTTCCAGTCCTCGCCGTACTTGGCGAACCACGCATCCGCAAGTGCCTGCAGCGCATCGGAGTCGGTTACTCGCTGCGCCACGCCCTCGACGACAACGTCCTTGCCAGAATCCCAGCCATTGACGCCGGTGGTTCCTGTCGTCACCGCGACCTGCTGGTTGGCGTCGAGGTTGCGCTGCTTCTGCTCGTCAGAACCAGTGCAGAAGGCGAAAGTCCCGCCGTACCAGACTCCCACCAGAGGAACAGCGTGCGGGCGACCGTCCGTGCGGACGGTGATGATCCAATAGAGCTGGGCGCTCCTGAGCAGGGCTTCGATGTCCTCCCACGGTGGTGCGGTGACTGACGGGTCGCCGTACCTCGAATCGATCTTTCCAGTAGGCATGTGCTTACAGACTCAAGATTGGGCCGCAACTCATCGCTCTGATCGGGGCCGATTCCTATGCGGGGCCCGTGGGTTCTCGACTGCCGCAAGCGCCCTCCTGCAACCGATTGGCCGGCGAGACTCGGCTCTTGAAGCAACTGGTTATGGGTGAGACGGTTAGGCGACGACCGGAGAAAGGGAGGGCTTTATG
>JBKPEY010000584.1:0-2246 GCA_046744405.1 Actinomycetota bacterium | reverse complement strand
CGAGCCAGGGACATCAAGCTGTCTATCGGCTGCGTCAGATCGATGGCCCGGACGTTGCCAACGAACGGCAATCCCGGAGGACCAGGAAAATCTTCAGGTGCCAACGGTTCGCTCATGAGGCCCTCTCCCGGATCTTCGTGGCATTCGTCGCCAAGCGTCCGAGCCCCGGTACGCGCGCTGAGCTTGTCGAAGCGCGCGTTGGACAGGCCCGGGCCGCATGATGGCCCCCCGTGAGCGAAGGCTCGCATATGCGGCGGTGGTAGGCATCACCCTCGCGGGGTGAAAGGGCCGTGTTCGTTAGCGATGCAGGTCCTGGACCGCCCGCATCTGATCGGTCAGCGAGTCCATGACACGCTGAGCCGTCAGCGGGAGATACGCACCCAGGGCTGGCTCGTAACGAAACTGCCAGGTGATTGTGTTGTTGAAGGCAAGTAGGTGGACAGCCAGCTTGGTGCCGTCATTGGTCGTAATGACGTAGGCGATCTGCGGTGGTGCATTGTTCTCCAGAGACAACGGTGGGACTGTGAGCATGCCCCTGCTAGCCGGTCGTGCGTGTACTTGCACCGGAACATCGCGGCAGTTGTCGAGTGCCGCGACGAGCCGCTGGTATTCCCGATCGGTGCTTTCCCTGTCGCGGAACCGATAGGTAAAAAGTGAGACGGCCGACCGATCGAGTTCCCAGAAGGTGCCGACCCCATCGAGTGCTTCTCGGGGTGCGCGATTCAACACAGTCGCCTCGAACAATGGCTCACAGGCGGCAGGCAGGATGTAGCCGTCCTGTTCGCTGAGCCGACGAGGGTTGATAACCGAGGCTTCACTCGTACCGTCGTGACGCACCATGCCGGCGTACACGCCCTGTAGGTCAGAAAGAGAGAACAGGGGCGCCGGCGTCGGCCAGAATCGCCAGAGCAAAAGCCCAGCAACCAGCGCCAGCACTACCGCGACCAATAAGAACTTGCCTCGCCGCGATAGTCGACCTGCTTGGCCTAATCCGACAGTCAGGACCTCAGGTTCGGACTGCGGTGACGCGGTCGCCACAGCTCGATCGTAGTCAGCGGACCTAGTCCGTCAGATTTGCAGCGGCCGATTCCATGTGCTCGTGGAGTGCGGCTGCGGCCGCGGCAGCATTCCCCGATGCGATGGCGTCGACGATCACCTTGTGCCGAGCGACGCTCATGTTCCGGATAGCTCGCTCAGTGCCGGCGAACATGATCGACATCCGAATGGAACCTTCCAAGGATTCCCAGGTGTGCAGCAGTGTGTCATTTCCAGTGAGTCTGCACATGCCGCGGTGAAAGTTAAGGTCGGCCTCGATCTTGCCTTCCAAATTCACATCGGCTGGAGCCTGGCTCATGATGCTGAGCAGGTTGCGCAGATCCGCAGTTACTTTGGTTCGATCGGATCGTTGGCTCAGTGCTGCTGCCGCCATGCTCTCGAGCGCCGCCCGCACAGCGAATATGTCACAGATCTCTTTCGGCCCTAGGCGGCGCACGTACAAGCGTCCTCGAGGGCCAAGGGTGATCAGCCCTTCCTGCTGAAGTTGTCGCATGGCCTCCCGCAGGGTGCCGCGGCTGATCTGTAGGCGTTCTGAGAGCTCGGTTTCGACCATCGGAGTCTGCGGTGGCAACTGACCGCTGGTAATGGCCGTGCGCAGCGAGGCCAAGGCCTGCTCGCGAAGGTTGATCTTGCTGAGCCCAACGAGACCCGGTGCTGAGGTCATGTGTTGTCCTTGCCGTCAGGGGGCTGCCGACGTTGCTCGTACATTCGTTAGGTTCACCACTCACCCGGGTTGATGTCAACAGTCAAAGAAGGTTGTTGACAGTCGACTGCTGACCTGCATACGCTCCGCGTACGCGACACAGGTGGCTCACGGCGACAGCGCCGGGCGCCTGAACGAAGGGGTGCAGGATGGCGCCGCAGCCTAGCGTTGTTGATCACCGAGCCGTCGCTGACCCGACTGTGCGCTGGTCTCGGTTGCCGCTGACGGTCGTGAGTTGCGAAAGCCGTTGTTTGCAATGAGTTGCGCTCTTCGTCGAAAGATCCGCCGGAGCCATGTGCCACTCTTTACGGCGAGAGCTCCGAGTGCGACGATCAACCACAACAATCTGGCTACTTACGAGTTGCGCGCGTTGATTCTGGGTACGCAACGTGGTGGGTTTGAGTCTGAGTTCTTGCTGAGAGCGAGGCGAGGCAGTGAGGCAGATCGCCGCAGAGACGGTGACCGTCGAAGTCGTACTGCTCAGACC
>JBKPEY010000617.1:0-2326 GCA_046744405.1 Actinomycetota bacterium | reverse complement strand
GTCGCGGCCATCGCATCGGTGCGGGCGATGACCAGGCTCGGGACGCCGCTGATGTCTGCAGCAAGACGAGCGGCGTTGAGCGTACGGATGTGCTGTGCGGTCGGAATAAGGACCTTGCCGCCGAGGTGTCCGCACTTCTTCTCGGATGCGAGTTGATCTTCCCAGTGCACCCCTGCCGCTCCGGCGGCGATCATTGCCTTCATCAGTTCGAAGGCGTTGAGCGGACCGCCAAAGCCGGCTTCAGCGTCGGCCACGATCGGCACCAGCCAGTCTCGATCCAGATCGCCCTCGGACCAGGCGATCTCGTCGACACGCAAGAGGGCGTTGTTGATGCGTCGGACGACGGCCGGCACCGAGTTGACCGGGTAGAGACTTTGATCAGGATAGGTGTGGCCCGCGAGGTTGGCGTCAGCCGCGACCTGCCATCCGGAAAGGTAGATGGCCTGCAAACCGGCCTTCACCATCTGCACGGCTTGGTTGCCGGTCAGCGCACCAAGCGCGGGCACGTAATCCTCGGTGTTGAGCAAGTCCCATAACCGCTCCGCACCGCGTCGGGCCAGCGTGTGCTCTTCTTGCACAGTGCCGCGCAACCGGACGACGTCTGCTGCGGAGTACGTGCGTGCTATGCCGCGCCAGCGGGGCGCGGTAGCCCACTCCAGAGCAATGTCCTCAGCAGTCGGCATGTTTTTAGTGATCGGCGGAATCAACGTGTCGGTCATGGCTTTCTCCTTTGAAGTCCACTTAGTCAGACTCTTCTAGGAAGACGACGCAGTCTTCAATGCAGCGCGCTAGGAAAGATTTGCGTTTCTTTCGCTATGGTGAAGGAATGGCAGATGTTGATGTTGGCCATGTCGATGTCGCCCATGTCGATGTTGCTGGGCCCGCCACCGACCTGCTCGCGCTCGGCCGTCGGCTGCGACACTATCGGCGTGCCAAGGGTCTGACCCTTGATGAGATGGGCGCCGCTGTAGGCCGAGCCGCAAGTCATCTGTCACTGATCGAGAACGGTCGCCGCGAACCCAAGCTCTCCCTTCTGAGCGCGCTGGCAACCACACTCGGCGTCCCTCTGTCTGAGCTGCTGGCCGCCGAGCCGCCGAGTCGCCGCGCGGCCTTGGAGATCAGCTTGGAGCGTGCTCAACAGGCGCCGCTGTACTCCTCGCTCGGGCTGCCGTACGTCCACGCCGGCCGTCGACTTCCGATGGTGGCGCTGGAGGCGTTGGTCGGGCTGCATGAGGAGTTGGTACGCCGAGCCAGCGAGCAGGCCGCTACGCCAGAGGAGGCTCGACGCGCGAACGCCGAACTCCGGGCACAGATGCGGGAGCGTGGCAATTACTTCGCCGAGATTGAGGAGGCTGCCCAGGGCGTCCTCAAAGCGGTTGGTCATGACGGCGGGCCGCTTTCGCAGCACGTCATGGTACAGATGGCCGCGCATCTGGGATTCGAGCTGCACTATGTGCCCGATCTGCCACTGTCGACGCGCTCAGTCGCGGACTTCCGGCATCGCCGGATCTATTTGCCTCAGGTGCAAGCGCCAGGAAGCCACGATGTTCGGCTCCGGGTGTTGCAGATGCTTGGACATGTCGTACTGGGTCATGCTGAACCGAAGGATTATCCGGACTTCCTGCGGCAACGGGTGGAGGTGAATTACTTCGCTGCGGCGCTGCGAATTCCGGAGCGGGCCGCCGTTGACCTTCTGCAGACTGCCAAAAAGGAAAGTCAACTCGCCGTTGAAGATCTGCGTGATGCCTTTGCCGTCTCGCATGAGACGGCAGCGCACCGATTCACTAACCTTGCGACGCATCATCTCGGCATACCCGTGCACTTCATGCGTGTGCACGAGAGCGGCGTGATCTACAAGGCGTACGAAAACGATGGCGTGAGCTTTCCGACCGATGTGATGGGTGCCATCGAAGGGCAGCCCGTATGTCGGAAATGGACTGCATATGTGGTTTTCGACTTGGCAGACAGATCAGCGGCCTATTCGCAATACACCGACACACCTCGTGGCACGTACTGGTGCACCGCGCAAGCCGGAGCGACCCACGATGGGGTGTTCTCGATCAGCGTGGGGGCTCCGTACGCACACGTGAAGTGGTTCCGCGGTCGGGAGACCACAGAGCGAGGCAAGTCCTTGTGCCCGGATCCGGATTGTTGCCAACGTCCGCCGGCGGAGTTGGCCAAAAGGTGGTCTGGGCAGGCCTGGCCAAGTGCGCGGGCTCATTCGCACCTGCTGGCGGCGCTACCACCCGGTACCTTTCCCGGCGTGGACGACACCGAGGTGTTTCGGTTCCTGGAACGCCACGCCCCAGCCGATCTGCCCGAGCAG
>JBKPEY010000362.1:0-2561 GCA_046744405.1 Actinomycetota bacterium | reverse complement strand
GCGGTGGGGTTCACCAAGGAGCAGTTCCACTACGCCTTCGCCAACACGTGCAGCCGAGAGGAATCCGACGCAATCTACGACCGCCTGCACATACCGGCGCCGGGCAGCTGGGTGTGGGCTTATGGCCTGATCGCCAACTGGAAGCCGGGCCACCAGGAGACGTGGGTCGACTACGACCTGGACGACCGGGCACCACTGCTGTTCATCATGGGCGGCAAAGACCACCTGATGCCACCCTCGGTGCAACGCGCGAACGCCAAGAAGTACCGCAACTCTGACGCACTGACCGAGACCTACGAGTTTCCGGACCGCTCACACTTCACCGGGGGCGAGCCGGGCTGGGAGCAGGTGGCCGACTACGCGCTCGAGTGGGCGACGAGCCACGCGCGAGCGCGGCAGGGCTGACCAAGCGCAGACAGCGACAGGGTGGCCCGTCCGGCAAGCCGAGCCGCCCGCGTCGATAACGCCAGGACCACTGAAGCTGGATGCGGACCGACATGCTGCGATCCGCCGACCTAGCAATGTCTTAACCCGGGGGTCGTGTTGCCCGAGCCGGTTCCACCGCTGATCAGGAATGCCAGCTTCAAGAGCTCCGCCGTGCCGGGAGTCAGTGAGCCAGAGGCAACGCAGTCTTCGAGTGAGAAGCTCAACGAAGCCCAGAGGAATCGTGTCCCGCCCCGATTTCGTGCCGCTGAGTGGCTCTGATCATGCCGTGCGCACCGCCCGTTCGGCGAACGCATCATCTTCCCACGGCCGTCCAGGTGGATGCAGAGCGCCGCGGCCGCAGCGCCGACTACTGATCGACTAGGCACGACTGGCTTTCTCACTTCTCGATCGCTCGGATGTAGACCGCATCAGCGTCCTTGACGTCTGGTGCCTCCACATCTGACCACGTCTGCCCCCACCACTGTGCGCGCGGCGCGTCCATCATCGGCCTCCACAGCGCGGGCGACGGGCTTCGCACGGTGGCCCAGCCTACGGATGATTGCAGCCGCGATATTCCCAAGAGCGAGTCCACGGCAATAGGCTTCGGCTCACACCGGAATAATTTGGATCACGCAAAATGCAACCCTGGTGAGCACATTTGAGTCATCGCCAGTGTTGTAGATCTGACGGAGCCATATCTGGCTGGATCGTGGGTTGACCTAGCCGAATGGGCTGTCAGCTTTGCCCGTGAGCCTGGCTCTCCACCGAAGGAGATGATTCGGATGACGTTGAAGAAGCTGCCGCTTATCGACAAAGAGATGATCGTGCCGTTCTGGTTGTTGACCAGCTGCTTCGTCGTGTGGGGGCTGGCCCAGGACCTGACCGCCCCGCTGGTGACCGCCTTCAAGGGCATCTTCACGATGAGCACCTTCGAGGCGTCGCTGGTTCAGTTTGCCTACTTCGGGGCCTACTTCTGCCTAGCTCTGCCTACTGCGTTCCTCAACGAGCGGTTCGGCTACAAGGTGGGCGTCCTGACCGGCCTCGGCCTCGCCGCGATCGGGGCGTTCGGGTTCTACCCTGCGGCCAAGTCGCTGACCTTCGGCTTCTTCCTCATTGCTCTGTTTATCCTGGCCGCCGGTCTCTCCGTTCTGGAGACCTCCGCCAACCCCTTCGCCATCGCGATGGGTCCGGAGGGCACTGCGACCAGGCGGCTCAACCTGGCGCAGTCGTTCAACCCGCTCGGAACCAACCTGGGTGTCCTGCTGGCCGCAGTTCTCGTGTTGCCCAAGATGAACCCGGCCACGCCTGAACAGCGGGCCACAATGCCGCACGACCAGCTGGTCACGATCCAGACCGGCGAGCTCAACGCAATCATGAACCCCTACCTGGGCCTGGCGGTCGTACTGGTCATCATCTGGATTGGCCTGTTCATAAAGAAGGTTCCCAGAAGCCACGAGGAGGTCGCCTCAGACAGCCACCACCTGCACTTCGGCGACACTGTCCGCCGGCTGCACCACAACCACCATTGGCGCTACGGGGTCCTCGCCCAATTCTTCAACGTCGGAGCACAGGTCTGCACCTGGACCTACATCGTGCTCTATGTCGCAGAGGTGGTCCCTGGTGGCACCGCAGTCCGGGGTGCTTATTTTCTGCAGATCAGCCTGATCCTCTTCTTCATCTCCCGGTTCGTCATGACCTGGCTGATGGGCTATTTCAGAGCCACGAAGCTGCTTGCGATCATGGCCAGCATCGCCATTCTGCTCTGTCTCTACGCCGCGTTCTTCCCCGGCTTGTCCGGGGCGTGGGCCCTCGTCGGGGTGTCCGCCTGCCTGTCGCTGATGTTCCCTACCATCTACGGGGTGGCGCTCCACGGTCTGGGGGTGGACACCAAATTTGCAGCCGCCGGCCTGGTGATGGCGATCGTAGGTGGCGCCATCATGCCGCCGATCCAGGGCCTGGTGAGCGACCGGTTCGGCGTCGCGCCCGCCTTCGTCGTGGCAGCGGTCTGCTATGTCGGCGTATTGGTCTACGCCATCTACGACCTCAGGTCGCACGACCGGTTCGCCGACATTCCGGACGAAGAGCCGAAGATCTCGATGGCCGGCCACTGAGACGGTGCGCACCTACGTTCCCCC
>JBKPEY010000137.1:0-4141 GCA_046744405.1 Actinomycetota bacterium | reverse complement strand
GGATGAGCGCGATCAGCCGCTCGTAGTCGAAGCCGTCGGGGCCGGGATCGAAGATGTCGACGGTTCCGACATGGCCCGGCGTATGTGCGGTATCCAGGGCCAGCAACGACACCTCGAGGGGCGTAAGCCGTTGCGGCATGCGAGCCCTTTCTGCCGGATGTCCCTGGAGCCATTACGGTACTACCGCCGAAATGCCGGACTCGGTTGGCAACTGCAGCTAGGGAACCCGCTCCCCACCAGCTTCGTACAGGATTGGGTGGGAATCGCCGGCGATGGAGGTCGCCGAGATGGCGCGCCGTCACGATCGCGAACTCCCTCGGTGATCACCGATGCACTGAGAAAGGCTGAAGGAATGAACCTAAGCGCCCGAGGGACGCACGCTGCCCTGACATGTGGAGCGATCGCCTTGGGGCTGCTGCTCAGCGGCTGTACGAGTACCGCCGAACCTCCCTCCAACAACGGAAGTCCGACTTCGGCCAGTAGCCCGACCGAGCCATCCTCACGGGTTGCATCGCCGAGTTCCGTTTCACCAAGCCCGCCATCACTGAACCCGGACTACACACTCACCGTCAACATCGTCATCGTCAAGGGAAAGACCACTCCGAATGGGGAAAAGATCAACGTACGAGTAGGCCAGAAAGTGATCTTGAACGTGATCAGTGACACCGACGATGAAATTCACGCACACACTGGTGGAGATGGCTATGAGCTTCCCGTGCAGGCCGGTACGCCGGCCAGGGGGTCGTTCATTCTGCAGAGTCCAGGCAGCTTCGAAGTCGAGTCCCACCATCTCGAGAAGATCATCGTGATCTTGAACGCGCACTAGCCCTGCTCCGTCAATCCATGCTGATACCACTGCACGGGATCGCGTCGCGACGTGATCTGCCGCTGCCGTTCTCATTCGTGATCATCGGTGCGGTGCTGGCCCTGGTGATCTCCTTTGCGATCTTGATCTTCGCCTGGCGCCACCCCCGCTTCGAACGCGTCGGTGGGCGACCGATGCGCGGGCTGACCGCGATAGTCGACAACCCGGTCGTCACGCTGATCGCTCGGGCACTCGTGCTCGCCACGTACGCCTGGGCGGGTCTGGCGATGATGGCCGGCCAAGATCTGTTGACCAATCCGATCTTCGGCTTTGTCTTTGTCTGGATGTGGGTCGGCTTGGTGCCGATTTCGCTGCTGCTAGGCCAGTTCTGGCGCGCTACCAACCCGTTACGGACGATCCATCGGGGACTTTGTGCGGCAGCTCGGATTGAACCGGAGCAGGGCCTGGTCACCTTACCGACCGGGGTTGGCGTTTGGCCGGCGGTTATCGGTCTGTTCGGATTCGGCTGGCTTGAGCTGGTGCAACCGGATCGCACTACCCTGGCAGTGCTTCGGTTGTGGGCACTTGCTTGGTTGGTGATCTTGATCCTCGGCGCCATCGTGTTCGGTCAGCGCTGGATTGGTGCAGCAGATCCTTTCGAGGTGTATGCCAGCACGATCGCGCAGATGTCGATTTGGCGGCGGGTCGGTGATGAGCTAAGACTTGTCAACCCATTGGCAGGCCTGAACGCCTGGCATGCTCCGCCAGGAGCCACCGCTGTAGTTGCAGCGCTGCTGGGCAGTACGGCATTCGACAGCTTCACCAACACCACTTGGTGGATTCAGACCGTGCAAAACTCCTCTGCACCCACGATCGCTTGGGGTACTGCTGGTCTGCTTGCAATGACCATCATCGTCTTCGTGAGCTTCAGTCTCGCGGCTGCTTGGATGGGCCATTACGGCGACCGGCCAGCCACCGCGTACCCGCGACTTCTGGCGGGTTCGCTGTTGCCGATCGTCCTGGGATATGTGGTGGCCCACTACGCGACCCTGCTCATCGTGGAAGCTCAACGGACCGCCATCAACTTCTCCGACCCCCTGGGTCGCGGATGGAACGTCTTTGGATCGGCCGAGATGGGAGTGAACTCCGCGATCTTCAACCATCCAACCGCGATCGCCACCACGCAGCTATGTGCCATTGTTGGCGGGCACATCTTCGGCATTGTGTGTGCACATGAGAAATCCGTAGCACTGCTGCCGCCGGATCGGGCAATTCGGGGACAATTGCCGCTGCTGCTAGTGATGATCGGCTATACCTGCGCTGGACTGATCTTGCTGTTCTCGCCATAGACAGGGGTGCTGGATAAGGAATGACTGGACTAGTGAACAACAGCAGCGAAGAGTCTGCCGTACTGCGCGTCGGCATTGTCGGATGGGGCTGGATGGGCCAGGTCCACGCTCGGGCGTATAGCAGGCTGCTCCAGCACTATCCTGAGACTCCGCTTCGGCCAGTTTTGGCTGCCGTCGCTGACAACGCGAGTGATGAGCGGCTGAACGCCGCTGCCAACACTTTTGGGTTCGAGGCTGCGCATTCGGATTGGCGTGACCTAATTGCCCGCGACGACATCGATGCAGTCAGCGTCACTGGTCCCAACTTCATCCATCGAGATGTTGCCGTGGCGGCGGCCGAGAGCGGGAAACATCTTTGGGTAGAAAAGCCGGCCGGGCGCACCGCCGCTGAAACCCGCGCCATCTGCGATGCGGTGCGCGCCAACGCAGTGCAATCCGCGGCCGGCTTCAATTACCGCAACGTACCCGCGGTTGAGTCGGCTCGACAGCTGATCGCGGACGGCCGGCTTGGCCGGATCAATCACGTCCTTATTCGCCTGCTTGCCGACTATGCGGCACACCCAGAAGGCGCCCTCACCTGGCGGTTCAAGACCGAGTGGTCGGGCTCGGGCGTGTTGGGCGACCTGGCCAGCCACGGCGTCGACCTGGGCCGCTACATTGTCGGCGAGATCACCGATCTGGTCTGCGACGACGCCATCTTTGTCACTCAGCGTCCGCAGGCCAGCATGGCCGCATCCCACTTCTCGCGCGCTACGGGCGGCCCAAAGGGAGGCGTTGAGAACGAGGACTACATCGCCGCACTACTGCGCTTCCAGGGAGGTGCCCGAGGAATTCTGGAGTCTAGCCGAGCCTCAGTCGGCGAGCAGTGCTCGTACGGCATCGAGGTCCACGGTGACCGCGGTGCGCTTTCCTGGGACTTCCGGCGGATGGGTGAGCTGCAGCTCTGTCTTGATCAGGACTATCAGAACGCCTCGTTCCTGACTCGATATATGGCACCTGAGGACGGCGAGTTCGCTCGGTTCCAGCCCGGTTCAGGGATCGCTATGGGATATGACGATCTCAAGGTTGTGGAGGCCTACCGGCTGGTGCAGTCGATTGCGACGGGCGAGCCACAGGGTGCAACCGTTGAGGATGCGCTGCGGGCGGCCGAAATCATTGAGGCGATGGCAGAGTCGGCCCGGAGCCGACGTTGGCTGACGGTGAACTAGTTGATTTGTTCTGACAAAAGGACCTTTTTTGCTCTATAGAACCCGACTGCAGGCCTTTATGCTTCGTCCATGACGGTAGCGCCGGTGCGCGAGCTCGACATCACTCTCGATCGCAACTCCCCTGTCCCCTTGTACTATCAGCTGGCCCAGTTCATCGAGCACGCGATCAATACCGGCGACCTTGCCCCCGGTGATCGCCTCGAAAACGAGCTGTCGCTCACCAGCCGGCTGGGCCTTTCTCGACCGACTGCGAGGCAGGCCATCCAGGAGTTGGTCAATAAGGGCTTGCTGGTCCGCAAGCGCGGGGTTGGCACTCAGGTCGTACGGTCACAGTTTCGCCGCACTGAGGCGCTCAGCAGCCTCAACGAGGACATCATCAAAGCCGGCAAGACTCCAACCACGCGGCTGCTGGAATTCTCTGTCGGGCAGCTCGATCAGGACATCCGCGATGCCATCGATGAGGCAGCCCTCTCGCAGACGGAGTTCATCAAGATCAGAAGATTGCGTCTGGCCGACGACGTGCCGCTCGCCATACTGACGAACTATTTGCCGGCCCGATTCCAGATCACCGAGGCCGACATGCAAAGCAAGAGCCTCTACGCGTGTCTGCGGGCGCTGGGCGTCAATCTGAAGATCGCTCATCAGCGGATCTCGGCCCGGCTCATGACTGAAGAGGAGGCTGAGCTGCTGGATGAGGAGACGCCGGCGGCGTGCCTGAGCGTCGATCGCCTGGTGTACGACGACGTGGGCCAGTTCGTCGAGTTGGGGCGCCATATCTA